>NZ_JBGAHM010000045.1:0-21148 GCF_044226135.1 Methylocella sp.
ACCATCGGGCGAATCTTGGGCTTCGTGACCGGGGTCGTGGGGGGCGTGGTCGGGATCGCGCTGATCGTCGGCGGCATCGGCATCATGAACATCATGCTGGTCTCGGTGACCGAGCGGACCCGCGAGATCGGCGTGCGCAAAGCCTTGGGCGCGAAGCGCTCCGACATTCTCGTTCAGTTCCTCATCGAATCGCTGTTGCTCTCGGCGTTCGGAGGGGTGATCGGGCTCGCCTTCGGCTACGGCTTGGGGTCGCTGGTCGCGAAGGTCATACCCGGCAATTTCCCGCCCGCCCACGTTCCTTGGTGGGCGGTCGCCCTATCGCTCGGCTTCTCCTCGCTGGTCGGCGCTTTCTTCGGCAGCTACCCAGCGGCGCGTGCCGCGCGGCTCGACCCGGTCGAGGCGCTGCGGTTCGAGTAGTTCTAGCCTGGCCACAGCTCAAATCTCCTGGTCGCACGTCCAATCGGCCGGCCGTACTCCCGATTTGCTGGCCGTACTCCAGATTTGCTGGCTGTACTCCCGATTTGCTGGCTGCGCTTGAGAATTGGCTGGCTGCGGTCAAAAACATGCTGGCGGTGTTCCAAGTTTGCCATTCCGGCTCGAAATAGCCGGGCAGCACTCCAAGGATCGCTGGCGGGACTCTGAAGACTCCTGGCTGCAGGATCACCCGGCGATTTGGACTCCAGCCAGCCAATTTTCAGCTCCACCAGCATCTTTGGAGTGCGACCAGGAGATTCCAGAGCTCGACCAGCGAACCGGAGCCCGCGGCCGGGAGGTTCCGACGCCAGGCAGGAGATTTGGCGCCGGACCGGTGAGCTCGAGCGCCGAGCGCTACCTGGCCGGTTCCACCCGCTACTTCCGGCTGATCGTGAACTTTCCGAAGCTCACCCCGAGCTCCACGCCGGTGCCGTTGCCGGCGAGAGCGAGCGAAACCTCTCCCTTGGTCACGATCTGGGACTCCGCCGATTTGCCGGCTCCCGCCGAGGCGCCGCCGGAGACATAAGTTCCGAACAGCTCGGAGATGTCGGCGACTTCGGAGAACTTTCCGAAGCCATCGCGGACTTTCGAGCGGCCGGCGGTCAGACCGCCTCCCTTGCCCTCGAGGCGAACGTTCGCCGTTTGGCCGTTCGAGCAGGTGATCGCGCCGCTTCCGCGACTCGCCTTGTAGAAGATCGACCAGCTGGTCAGGCTGAACTTCATGGTGCAATCGGTCGCCGCGTGGGCTGCCGGTGCGAACAGACCCGACAACAGAGCGACGAGGGGGAGGGCGAAGGCGAGATGTCGTTTCATGGGATCTCCTCTGACGGTTGAAGGCCAGCGTGACATGCCGGAAGCCTGTCGGCAACTCATGCCGGCCGACGGCCCAGGGGCCTTGTTCGCCTCGAACAGTGCAAACCGTGCGCCCTCCCGGGACCTAGAGCGCGGTCGGACCCAGGCTTTCCCTTTCGAGACAGAGCAATTGACAGTTCTGTGTGAAAGCGGTTACTCTCTTAAAGCCTTTTTCGCCACCTGAAATCTAGTCAAGCTTGTCGTGCCCGCCGTCCGGGTCTTCCGGGCCGGCGCCAGCCTTGCTGTTCACGCTTCATTTCTATTGGTGCTAGGAGATTGGAATGGAACGAAGGAAGCCGTCGTCGAGCCGTCTCTTGCTTGCAGCAGGTCTCATCGCAGCGTTGTCCAACGTGTCGGGTGGAGCGCAGACCCTGACGCGAGAGCCGAAGGGCGCCACGAAGGTCACGACGGATGCCAACGCCGCCACGGTCCCAGCCTCGATGTTCGATGACAGGGAGGATTTCGCCAACGCCAACAAGGGTGCGCTCAAGTTGCAAACGGGCCTGGTCATCGGGTCCGCGTGGGACATGCGGGACTACGAAAAATTCATCGTCACAACCCCGGGAGCTACTGCTCCCGAGACGATCAATCCGAGCCTCTATCGCAACGCGCAGCTCAACATGATCTACGGCCTCTTCGAGGTAACGAATCCGGACGACCCCAACGAGCGCCACGAGATCTATCAGGTCCGCGGCTACGATCTCTCGAACATCACGTTCGTCAAGGGCGACACCGGTTGGATCGTCTTCGATCCGCTCATCTCGAACGAGACGGCGGCCGCGGCGCTCGCTCTGATCAACCAGGAGCTGGGTGCTCGTCCGGTCACCGGCGTGGTCTACAGCCACTCGCACGTCGATCATTTCGGCGGCGTGAAAGGTCTCGGCACCGCGGCTCAGCTTGCGTCGATCCCCATCATCGCGCCGGAGGGTTTCACCGAGCACGCGGTCAGCGAGAACGTGATCGCCGGCAACGCGATGTCGCGCCGCGCCATCTACATGTACGGCTCCCTGCTGCCGAAAACGGAGAAAGGGGGCGTCAACGGCGGTCTGGGTCAGACCAATTCGACGGGGGAGGGGTCCCTCATCGTTCCTACCGATTACATCACCGCCACGGGATCGAAGGTACGGACGGTAGACGGGATCAAGATGGAGTTCCAGTTGACGCCGGGAACCGAGGCGCCCGCGGAGATGAACACCTACTTCGAGGAGCTCAAGGCGCTCTGGATGGCGGAGAACACGACGAACACGATGCACAACGTGCTCACCCTGCGCGGCGCGCAGGTCCGCGATCCGCTCAAATGGTCGAGCTTCCTCGACGTCACGATCAAGGAGTACGGGAATCGAACCGACGTCAAGTTCCAGAGCCACCACTGGCCGGTCTGGAAGAATCCCACGGGACCGAACAACATCGTCGATTATTTGAAGAAGCAGCGCGACATGTACAAGTTCATCCACGACCAGTCGGTGAACCTGATGAACAAGGGCTATACGGGGGAGGAGATCTCGGAACGGATCAAGCTCCCCGACTCGCTCGAACGGTACTGGCCCGACCGGGGCTATTACGGCACCCTGCGTCACAACTCGCGTGCCGTCTACCAGCGCTACATGGGCTGGTACAACGGCAACCCCTCGAGCTTGAACAACCTTCCGCCGGAGGACGTCGCCCGCCACTACGTCGCGTACATGGGAGGGGACAAGGACGCGATCCTGGCCCGCGCCCAGGCCGAGTACAACGCGACGGATGCGACGGTCGAAACCTACCGTTGGCTCGCCGAGCTGCTCAAACACCTGGTCTTCGCCTACCCGGATTTCGAGAACGCCCGGCTCCTCCTCGCCGACGTGCTCGAGCAGCTCGGGTATCAGTCGGAAAGCGGCCCCTGGCGCAACGAATACCTGGTCGGCGCCTCGGAGCTACGGAGCACCACCGGCTTCCCGCCGGGCGGGCTCAACACCGTGAACGCCGACACCCTCAAGGCGATGAGCCCCGATCTGACCTTTGACTACCTGGCGGTTCGCCTCGACGCCGGCAAGGCGAACAAGCAGGTGGTACCGGTCAACGTCCATCTCACGGAGCTCGGTCTCGCGGGCTGGCCGGCCGAGCAGACGTTCGGCCTCACGGTCGAGAATTCCGTCCTCAATTACGGCGATCCGATCGCGGGGACGAGCACGGTGCAGATGTCCAAGGCCACGCTGGACGCCATCACCGCCGGGGCGCTCACCCTCGACCAGGCGATCGCCAACGGCGATGTCAAAGCGACCTCGGGAACGCTCGCCGAGTTCAAGACGTTCTGGGGAATGATCGAGACCTTCCCCTTCTGGTTCAACATCGTCACGCCCTAGGGCCGCCTCAGGCATAAGGTTGGTCTCCCGCGGCGCGAACCCGCGGGAGACCCGGTCCTTTTCCTCCAGGCTCTTCGCGATTCGACGCGATGCGATAGATTCCGCCGCACCGCAACGGAAGCGCAGAAAAGCTCGACAACGGTCCTCTGGAGGGAGCATGGCGTCGGACATCGAAATCGCACAGCAGGCCCGGCTCACGCGCGTCTCGACCATCGCCCGGGAGCGTCTCGGCATCGACGAGGAGCACCTGGAGCCGTACGGCCACTACAAGGCGAAGATCTCGCTCGACTATCTCGCCGGCTTGAACGACCGGCCGGACGGCAAGTTGATCCTGGTGACGGCGATGACGCCGACTCCCGCGGGGGAGGGCAAGACGACGACCTCCGTGGGCCTCGGCGACGCGCTGAACAAGATCGGCAAGAAGGCGCTGATCTGCTTGCGCGAGCCGAGCCTCGGGCCGGTGTTCGGGATGAAGGGCGGGGCGGCCGGCGGCGGTTACGCCCAGGTCGTGCCGATGGAGGACATCAACCTCCACTTCACCGGCGACTTCAGCGCCATCGCGCTTGCGACCAACCTGCTCGCGGCGATGATCGACAACCATATCAACCATGGCAACGCGCTCAACATCGACGTGCGCCGCATCGCCTGGAAGCGCGTCGTCGACATGAACGACCGCGCCCTGCGCGACATCACGATCGGCCTCGGCGGCACGGCCAACGGCTTCCCGCGCCAGGACGGCTTCGACATCGTCGTCGCTTCCGAGGTGATGGCGATCTTCTGCCTCGCCACCTCGATCAAGGATCTTAAAGACCGGCTCGGCGCCATCGTCGTCGGCTACACGACCGACCAGAAGCCGGTGCATGCGCGCGACCTCAACGCTCACGGCGCCATGGCCGTGCTGCTCAAGAACGCGCTGAAGCCCAATCTGGTGCAGACGCTCGAGAACAACCCGGCCTTCATCCATGGCGGGCCCTTCGCCAACATCGCCCATGGCTGCAATTCGGTGCTCGCCACCAAGACGGCGCTGAAGCTGTCCGACTATGTGGTGACCGAAGCGGGCTTCGGCGCCGACCTCGGCGCGGAGAAGTTCATCGACATCAAATGCCGCAAGTCGGGCCTGCGGCCGCAGATCGCGGTGATCGTGGCGACCATCCGCGCGCTGAAATACCATGGCGGCGTCGAGCTCAAGGAGCTCAACAGCGAGAATCTCGACGCGCTCAAGAAAGGCCTCTCGAACCTCGAGCGCCACATCAACAACATCCGCAACCACTACGGACTGCCGGTTGTGGTGGCGGTCAACCACTTCACCGCCGACACGGACGGCGAGGTCGAGCTTCTGAAGAAGAGCGTCGCCGACCTCGGCGCGCCGGTCGTCGTCTGCCGCCACTGGGCGGAGGGCGGCAAGGGCGCCGAGGAGCTCGCCCGCACGGTCGTCGACATGCTCGACAAAGTCCCGAGCGATTTCCATTTCGTCTATGAGGACGAAGCCTCGCTGTGGGACAAGGCGACCGCCGTCGTCACCAAGCTCTATGGCGGCGCCAAAATTTCGGCCGACGCCAAGGTGCGCGGCCAGATCAAGAAGCTCGAGGAGGCGGGCTACGGCCGCTTCCCGATCTGCGTCGCCAAGACGCAATATTCCTTCTCGACCGACCCCAAGCTGCGCGGCGCGCCGAGCGGCCATGAGGTCAACATCCGCGAGGTTCGCCTCGCGGCCGGCGCCGAATTCATCGTCCTGGTCTGCGGCGACGTGATGACCATGCCGGGCCTGCCCAAAATCCCGTCGGCCGAGAAGATCGACCTCAACGAAAAAGGCGAGGTGGTCGGCCTGTTCTGAGGCCGCACGCCAACGCCTCGACTTGAGCCGGCGGCTGGTCCCGCCGGCTTTTTTCCGTCAGGGCGGGCGCGGGCCTCCGGCGCGCTCAGCTCGAGCGCGCGGCGTCGATGTCGGCGAGCTGCGCGTCGAGCCGCGCGAGGTCCTTGCGTTCTTCCTGGAGCGCCCGCTCGAGCTGAAGCAGGATGGCGCGGCTGCGGCCGCCATTGGCGGCGGAGACGCGCGCGTCCATCAGGTCTCTTTCGCAATGGCGCACGGTCTCGGCCGCGTGGGCGCGCCGCGCCTTGAGCTGGATCAGTCCTTGCCGCATGTCTTGTTCCCCTCGTCGATCGGGGCGAAGCGCCGCCGCGCGGCGTCGGAGCGGTCTGGTCCGCTCAGACGCGCAACGCCGATCCCCATGAATTCGGCGTGAGCGGCGGGAGAAAAATTTGGCGCCCGCCTGTCGATCACGACATTGAGCTTGGGCGATGCGGCGATTCTGCGGCCAGGGCCGCGTTTCGCGGCGCCACGACTCAGCTTCGCGCCATCAGCTCCACGGCGAAGCCATAGATGCGCCGGCGCGCCGGTTCGGGCAGGGCGGCGAGGGTGCGCAGATAGACGTCGCCGGCCTCGCAGAGTTCGGCGTCGGCGATGGGCGGTTCGGTCATGCGCCCGTCGAGCAGGGCGGCGATCGCGGCGTTCGAGACGCCCTGCGCGCGCAGGGCGTTTTCGAGCGAGCGAAAATCGTCCTCGGTCGGGCGGCCGCGCGTTTCGTCGCGCTGGCCGCCGTCCTGCACCGCTTCGAGCCCCGACAGGACGAGCGCGGCGACGAGCGCGCGCCGCGTCCGCGAGAAGGCGGCGGGGTCCATCCGCCCGCCGCCATAGAGGAAATCGACGCAGGCCGCGGGGTCCGCCGTCGAAAGCTCATGCAGCATGGCGGCGCGCGCGGCGAAATAGCGGTCGAGCGTCGGTCCGTCGGCGCGGGCGGCGAGCACGCCGTGGGAGCGGCGCAGGCCGCGCGCGGCCTCGATCGCCAGCACGTCGAGGTCGTCGTCGCGCCCGCGGGTGGCGGCCTGTTGCGCGGCGCGCGCCAGAAACGCGTCATATTCGACGGGAAAGCCGCTGTGGAGCCTTGCGAAGAAATCCGAATAGTCGGACGGCGCGGCCACCGTCCGTTCGATGGCGCGGCGGCGCGCGGCGACCTCCTGCGGCGTCGCGGCGCGCTTTGGCCCGCGCTGGCCTTCGCTCCAGAGGCCGAGGGCGAAGGCGGCCGCGACAAGCGCGGCGAGGCCGAGCAGCGCCAGGCGCAACAGACGCATGCGGAGCGGTCTCCCCCGGTGATTCGAAGCAGTGGATCGCAGTCGGGCGCGACTGTGCCCTCCGCCTTTGGCGAGGACAAGGCGAACGCCGGGCGGCGAAAATTCAGCTCGCCGCGCGCAGGCGCTCGAAGCCGCGGGCGAGATCGGCCTTGAGGTCGTCCGTGTCCTCGAGGCCGATGCTGAAGCGAAGGGCGGGGCCTGGCGGGCGCCAGCGCGTCGCCGTGCGGTAGGCCGCGCAGTCGAACGGAATGACGAGGCTTTCGAAGCCGCCCCATGAAAAACCCATGCCGAACAGGTCGAGCCCGTCGAGCATGGCGGCGAGCGCCTTTTGCGGAGCTGGATGCAGCAGCACGGAAAAAAGCCCCGAAGAGCCCAGGAAGTCGCGCTTCCACGCCTCATGGCCGGGGCAGGAGGGCAGGGCCGGGTGAAGCACGCTCGCGACCTCGGCGCGCGCGTCGAGCCAGAGCGCCATCTCGAGCGCCTGCCTTTCGGCCTCGCGCAGCCTGAGGTCGAGGGTGCGCAGCCCGCGCAGGGCGAGAAACACGTCTTCGGGGCCGGGGCACATGGCGAAGGCGTCGGCGGTCTGGGTCAGCGCCGGCAGATAGCGGGCGTTGGCCGAGACGAGGCCGAGCAGGAGGTCCGAATGGCCGGAAAGATACTTGGTTCCGGCCTCGACGGCGATGTCGGCCCCGCGCTCATGCGGCGGGAAGAACAGCGGCGTCGCCCAGGTGTTGTCGAGAATGGCGCAAATTCCCTTCTCGTGGGCGAACGCGCAGATCGCCGGCACGTCCGGCACCTCGAAGGTCTGCGATCCGGGCGTCTCGAGAAAGATGGCGCTGGTTTCGGGCCGGACCAGCCGGGACAGGCCCTCGACGCCGGTCAGCGGATCGAAATAGGCGGTCTCGACGCCAAGGCGCCGCAGCACGCCGTCGCAGAAGATGCGCGAGGGGCGATAGATCGAATCGACGACGAGGATATGGTCGCCGGCCTTGACCACGCTGAGCAGCGCCAGAGAAATGGCGGCGAGGCCGGAGGGCGCGAGAATCGTCCCCGCCGCGCCCGAAAGCTCCGTCCAGGCCTCGGCGAGGGCGCGCGTGGTCGGCGATCCCGAGGTGCCATAGGCGAAGGGCGCGTTCCTTGTCACGAGATCGTGATAGGTCGGGAACAGCACGGTCGAGCCGCGATAGACCGGCGTGTTGACGAAGCCGAACTGTTCGGACGGGCGCCGCCCCGCCGAAACGAGCCTTGTGCGCGTCTTGAGCCTGTCGCGACCGCTGTCCTGTTCGCTCATCATGGAGTCCCTGGCGCGCCGCGCCCGTGCGCGCGGCGGCGCGAGCCGCGAACTTCACGGGGGAGACGCCTGACGTCAAGCCTCAAGCAGCGCCCGAGCTTCAGCCAAGCTTGACCCGTCTCGACATTGGCTTCTAGGTGCGGGCTTCTAGTTGCGTGCGCGCGGCGGGCGAACGCCCGCCGCGCGCAGGGACAATCCGGGAAGCGCCTTCGCATGCGTAAGCTCCATCTCCTCCGGGCCCTTCTGGCCCTGCCGCTCCTCCTCGGCCTCGCGCCGCGCGCCTTCGCCGCGCCGGCGCAGGCCGGGCTGCTCGAACAGGTGAAGAAGCGCGGCAATCTGGTCTGCGGAGCGAATCTCGGCGTCGCCGGCTTCTGCCTGCCGGACGACAAGGGGCGCTGGACGGGCATCGACGTCGATTTCTGCCGCGCCGTCGCCGCGGCGATCTTCGACGATCCGGACAAGGTCAAGTTCCTGCCCCTGTCGGCCAAGGACCGCTTCACGGCGCTGCAGTCGGGCGAGGTCGACATTTTGTCGCGCAACACCACATGGACCCTCTCGCGCGAGACGGGGCAGGGCTTTCTGTTCGCGGGGATCGTTTATTACGACGGGCAGGGCTTTCTGGCGCGCAAGTCGCTCAACCTGTCCTCCGCGCTCGAACTTTCGGGCGCCTCGATCTGCGTGCAGCAGGGCACGACGACCGAGCTCAACCTCGCGGACTTCTTCCGCGGCAACAACATGAAATACGAGCCGGTCAACTTCGCCAGCGCCGACGAGGCGATGCGCGCCTTCGAGAGCGGCCGCTGCGACGCCTTCACCTCCGACGCCTCGGGGCTTTACGTCGAGCGTCTGAAGCTCCCCAACCCCGACGACGCGGCCGTGCTGCCCGAGATCATCTCGAAGGAGCCGCTCGGGCCCGCCGTGCGCCAGGGCGACGACGAATGGTTCAATCTCGTCAAATGGACGCTGTTCGCCCTCGTCAACGCCGAGGAGCTCGGCGTGACCTCGCAGAACGTCGATGAAAAGACCAAATCGGACCGGCCCGAAATCCGCCGCCTGCTGGGGCTTGAGGGCAATTTCGGCGAAGGCCTCGGTCTTGGCGCCGATTGGGCCTATCGCATCGTGAAGCATGTGGGAAATTACGGCGAAATCTTCGATCGCAATCTCGGCGAGGGGTCGCGGCTCAAGATCAAGCGCGGCGTCAACGCGCTGTGGATCCGCGGCGGGCTGCAATACGCCCCGCCGATCCGCTAGAGGCCGCGCTTGAGCGGCGGCGAGGCGATCGCCGCGCGGCCCGCGCGCGGCTCGCGCTTGCGCTTCTGGCGTGACGCCAGGAGCCGCGCGCTCCTGCTGCAGGTCCTGTTCGGGCTGGCCTTCCTCGTGCTGGCGGCGCTCGCCGTGCTCGACCTTCGCGCCAACATGCAGGCGCGCGGGATCCCGACCGACTTCTCCTTCCTCGGCCAGACCGCCGGCTTCGACATCAACCAGACGCTGATCCCCTACAGCGCGTCCTCGACCTATGGCCGGGCCTTTCTCGTCGGCCTGCTCAACACGCTGGCCGTCTGCGCCGTCGGCCTCGTCTGCGCCACCTTCGTCGGCTTCGCGGTCGGCTTCGCCCGCCTGTCGGACAACTGGATCGTGGGGCGCTGCGCGCTCGCCTATGTCGAACTCGCGCGCAACACGCCGCTGCTGCTGCAGCTTCTGTTCTGGCACAACGCCGTGCTGAAGCCGCTGCCCTCGCCGCGCGAGTCGCTGGCGCTGCCCTTCGGCATGTTTTTGAACAATCGCGGGCTGTTCGCGCCGGCGCCGAGCTTTGCGCCTTCGGCGGCCTTCGTCGCGGCGGCGTGCCTCGCCGCGCTGCTGATCCTTTACGGCCTGCGCCGGACGCCGCGGCGGGTCATGTTCGCGAGGCCCTGGCGCGCGGTCGGGGGCGGCGTCATGACGGCCTTCGCGCTCTGCCTGCCGCTCGCGGCCTTCGTCGGCGCGGATGATCCGGTCGCCTTCTCGAACCCCGAGCTGAAGGGCTTCAATTTCGTCGGGGGGCTGCGCGTCCTGCCTGAATTCGTCGCGCTCGCGCTCGGCCTCAGCCTCTACACGGGAGCGTTCATCGCCGAGATCGTGCGCGCCGGGATCGAGGCGGTGCCGCAGGGCCAGCGCGAGGCCGCGACGGCGCTCGGCCTCTCCGGGCGCCAGACGAGCCGGCTCGTGGTGACGCCGCAGGCGATGCGGCTGATCGTCCCGCTGCTCACGAGCCAGTATCTGAACCTCGTCAAGAACTCCTCGCTCGCGGTGTTCATCGGCTATCCCGACCTCGTGCAGGTCTTCGCCGGCACCGTGCTCAACCAGACCGGAGCGGCGGTGCAGGCGGTCGCCATCACCATGGCGGTCTATCTCGCCATCTCGCTGTTCGCCTCCCTCGTCATGAACCTCTATGGCCGGCGCCATACGCTGAAGGAGCGGTGAGCATGGCGGACGCGACGGGCGCCGCGCGGCGCGACGGCTTTCTCTATGTGCGCGAGGCGCCGGCCCCGGCGCGCCCGCCGCCGCAGGAACGGCGCGGCCTTCTTCGGACGCTGCGCGAAAATCTCTTCGACGGCTGGCGCGCCGGCGCGCTCACGATCGCCTGCGTCGTCCTGCTCGCGCTGGTCCTGCCGCCGGTCGTCCGCTTCCTGCTGATCGACGCCGTCTGGGTCGGCGAGGACGGCGCCGCCTGCCGGGCGCCGGGGGCCGGGGCCTGCTGGGCTTTCGTCTGGCGCAAGCTTCCCTATTTCATCTACGGGTCCTACCCGGAAGCCGAGCGCTGGCGCGTCGACGTGGCGTTTCTCGTCGGCGCGGCGCTGATCTTCTGGCTGCTGCGCCTTGGCGCGCCACGGCGCGGCCTCGCCGCGCTTCTGTTCTTCTGCGTCTATCCGGTCTTCGCCCTGCCGCTGCTGCATGGCGCGCCGGCGCTGGGCCTGCCGCTCGTCTCGACCGATCTCTGGGGCGGCGCCTTCGTCAGCGTTCTCGTCGCCGTCGTCGGCATGGTCGTCTCGCTGCCGCTCGGCGTGCTGCTCGCGCTCGGACGGCGTTCGAGCCTGCCGCTCCTGAGCCTCGCCTGCGCCGGCTTCATCGAGATCGTGCGCGGCGTGCCGATGATCACCGTGCTGTTCATGGCCAACACCATGCTGCCGCTGTTCGTGCCCGAAGACCTCGCGCCCGACCGCCTTCTGCGTCCGCTGATCGGCGTGGCGCTGTTCGCCTCGGCCTATATGGCGGAGGTGGTGCGCGGCGGCCTCGCCTCGATCCCGCGAGGACAGTTCGAGGGCGCGGCGGCGCTCGGCCTCTCCTATGTCGAGACGCAGCGTCTCGTCATCCTGCCGCAGGCGCTGCGGGCGGTGATTCCCGGCGTCGTCAACACCTTCATCGGCCTGTTCAAGGACACGACGCTCGTCGCCGTCGTCGGCGTGTTCGACTTCCTGCGCGCCGTCGAAACCGCACGGCTCGATCCCGCATGGGCCGGGCCGACCATCTCGGTCACCGGCTACGCCTTCGCCGCTTTGTTCTATTTCGCTTTCTGCTTCGGCATGTCGCGCTATTCGCTCGCCGTCGAGCGGCGCCTGTCGCGCGGGAAACGTCGATGAGGCCGCTATGACCCAGCCCAAAACGCCCGCCGGCCGGTCCGCGCCGCTCAAAACCAGCCCGCCGCCGCGCGTCGCCATCGAGATGGTCGACGTCAACAAATGGTACGGCGCCTACCACGCCCTGCGCGACGTCAATCTCGAAGTGATGGCGGGCGAGCGCATCGTCGTCTGCGGGCCGTCGGGCTCGGGCAAGTCGACGCTGATCCGCTGCGTCAACCGGCTCGAGACGCATGAGAGCGGGCGCATCGTCGTCGAGGGCGTCGAACTCGCCGACGATCTGCGCAAGATCAACGAGGTGCGGCGCGAGACCGGCATGGTGTTCCAGCACTTCAACCTGTTTCCGCATCTGACCATCCTCGAAAACTGCACGCTCGCGCCGATCCATGTGCTGAAGATGGGCCGGGACGAGGCCGAGGCGGTCGCCATGCATTATCTCGGCAAGGTGCATATTCCCGATCAGGCCGGCAAATATCCGGGCCAGCTTTCGGGCGGGCAGCAACAGCGCGTCGCCATCGCGCGGGCCCTGTGCATGAACCCCCGCGTCATGCTGTTCGACGAGCCGACCTCGGCGCTCGATCCCGAAATGGTCAAGGAGGTGCTTGAGACCATGGTCGAGCTCGCCGAGGACGGCATGACCATGGTGTGCGTGACCCATGAGATGGGCTTCGCGCGGCAGGTCGCCGACCGCGTGATCTTCATGGACGCCGGCGCGATCGTCGAGATCGACCGGCCTGAAGCCTTCTTCGCCTCGCCGCGCCACCCGCGCGCGCGCCAGTTTCTCGGCGAGATTCTCTAAGGGCGGCGTTTTAGCGAAGGGAACGGTTGGGGCGCGGGCGCGTTTGGCCAAGGTCAGGCTGCGGTCTCATGAGCGGCCTGCCGGAGGCTGTCATGATTCTGGCAAAACTCCCCTTCTCGAAAATCCTGATTGGCGCGGTCGCGCCGGCGCTCGTCGCGACCTGCGCCTATGGGCTCGCCGTCCGATGCGCCTCGGCGCAGGCGGGCGGGGCGGCCAACGGGCTCGACCATATCGAGCGCTCGCTCGAAGACCTGCGCGACGACGTGCGCGCCCGCGCCGGCTGGCGGCGCTCCGAATGGGTCTGCCAGGAGCCGTCCGGCCCCTGCGTCTGGCGGGCCGGCTACTGGGGGCCGCCGCCGGCGCCGATCCCGCCGGCGCGCACGACCTATTTCACGCTCGAGTCGCTGCGCGGCTTCCCCTGGATCGGCCAGGCGCCGCAGCAGGCGCCGCAGCGCTGACGCCAAAACATCCGGGGCGCGTCCAGCCCTTCGCGGACCGCGCCCCGGAGCTTTTTCCATCATGGCCGCTCAACCCTGGCCGCGGCGCGCACGCGCGCCGCTTGCGCCGGGCCGTCCTACCGCCCGAGCGCGCGCTGCGCGGTCTTCTTGCCGTCCTACCGCCCGAGCGCGCGCTGCGCGGTCTTCTTGGCGACGCGCAGCGCGCCGACCGCGGCCCCCTTGGCCGCGTCGGCGAGCGGGGCGCGGCCGGGCGGCTTCGGCGAAAGCCCGAGCCGGCGCAGGTGGTAATTGGCGAAATAGACGTCGGCGCAGCGCCAGTGCGAATATTCCATGTTGAGGCTGAGCGTCACCGACACGCTGTCATGGTTCTGCACCCAATGCGCCGCATGGGAGGGCACATGCAGGGCGTCGCCCGGGCGCAGCGTGAATTTCTGGGCGACCTCCTCGGCGTGCGGCTTGTAGGTGCCGGCCGAGATGGTCTTGCCGTAATATTCCTCGATCTCGCGCTCGGTGGTCACGCTGCGGTCGTTGGGGTCGCAGACCCAGACGTCCTTGGCGCCGTGGATCTGGACGATGAAATTCATCTCGGCGTCGAAATGATAGGGCGTCTTGCGCCGCGGCGAGGTCATGAAGACGAGCATTTCGGGCGATGTGAGACGCGCCGAAGCCTCGGGCGCGGCGACGCTGCGCACGAAAGCTTCATAGCCGTCGAGAATTTCCTTGTAGCGCGGATCGACCTCGACATGCTTCATGACGATCCAGGCGCCCGCCGTCTCGATCCGGTCGATGAGCTGCGGGATCGGCATGTCGGGCGCGGGCGTCGTGCCCCATTTGTCGGTGAGCGACAGGTCGCCGGCGTCGGCCCAGAGGTCTCCGTGGCGTTGCGACGCGGCTTCCGCGACCTTGGTCAGGGCCTCGATCGTGAACAGCGGGTGCTCGCCGAGCGGGTGCCTTGCGAGGAAGGGGCGGCGCTGCAGCGCCGCGCGGCAGGTTGCGAGCGGCTCGACCGTGCGCCAGCTCGTTTCCGCGGGGCGCGCTTCTTCGGCGCGGACGGCGTTTGTGGTCGTCATGGCTTTGTCCCTGGCGTTTTCGGCTTGCGATGGCCGCCGAAGCATTTCTGAAACGTCGTCGAAAGTCTTGACGCAAATGCGCTCCATCGACGCCCGGCCAGCAACGTGGGACGATACCGAATCGGCGAAGTCGCGGCAAACACGCGCAGTGTCGACAGGTCCGGCGCGCCGCGCCATGCGCCTGCGCAAAAGTCCTGAATTGCGTGGACAAGCGGGCGCGGACGCCGCCGCCCCCGCTGCGGCCGCGCCCTTGAGCTGCTAGCCTTCGCGCCGCCGGCGCCGGGCGCCAACGCCATTCAGTCCGAATCCATGACCCGCACTTTCGCGCCGAACGATCCCGGCTTCGTCCATCTTCACGTCCATAGCGCCTTCTCGCTGCGCGAAGGCGCGATGGGCGTCGGCAGGCTCGTCAAGCTCGCGCTCGCCGACGCCATGCCGGCGCTGGCCGTGACCGACGCCAACAATCTCTTCGGCGCGCTGGAGTTTTCCGAAAAGCTCGCCAAGGAGGGGATCCAGCCGATCGTCGGCGCCGAGCTTACGGTCGACTTCGGCGACGGCGCGCTGATGTCGGCGCGCGGCGAGGAGACGGGCGCGGGGCGCGCCAGGATCGTGCTGCTGTCGGCGACCGAGGAGGGCTATCTCAATCTGATGCGGCTCGTCTCCTTCGCCTGGCTCGATCCCGAGCCCGGCTGCGACCCGCATGTCAGGCTGGCGCGCCTTGAAGGCGCGACGCAGGGGCTCGTCGCCCTCACCGGCGGCCCCGCCGGCCCGCTCGACCGCGCCTTTGGCCGCGCGCGGCCCGAACGCGCCTTCGCTCGCGCAAAGGCGCTCGAAGCGCTTTTCGCGGACCGGCTTTATGTCGAACTGCAACGCCACGGCCTTGCGCCCGAGCGCGAGGCCGAGCCGCGCCTGATCGATCTCGCCTATCGCTCCGGCCTGCCGCTCGTCGCGACGAACGAGCCCTATTTCGCGGCGCCCGAGGACTATGAGGCGCATGACGCGCTGATCTGCATCGCCGAGGGGACCGTGCTCGGCGACGGCGCGCGCCGCCAGCTTTCGCCCGAGCACCGCTTCAAGAGCCGCGCCGAGATGGCCGCGCTGTTCGCCGACCTTCCCGAGGCGACGCGCTCGACCGTCGAGATCGCGCGCCGCTGCGCCTTCAGGCCGAGGACGCGCAAGCCGCTGCTGCCGCGCTTTTCGGCGAGCGGCGCGCTCGACGACGAAGCGGCGGCGCTGCGGCTTCAGGCGGAGCAGGGGCTCGACGCGCGCCTCGCCGCCCATGGCCCGGCGGCGGGGCTCACCGAAACCGACTATCGCGAGCGGCTCGCCTTCGAGCTCGACGTGATCGTGAAGATGAAGTTCCCGGGCTATTTCCTGATCGTCTCGGACTTCATCAAATACGCCAAGGCGCAGGGCATTCCGGTCGGGCCGGGGCGCGGCTCGGGCGCGGGCTCGCTCGTCGCCTATGCGCTGACCATCACCGATCTCGACCCGCTGCGCTTCGGCCTTCTGTTCGAGCGCTTCCTGAACCCCGAGCGCGTGTCGATGCCGGATTTCGACATCGACTTCTGCCAGGACCGGCGCGACGAGGTGATCGCCTATGTGCGCGCCCGCTACGGCGCCGACCGCGTGGCGCAGATCATCACCTTCGGCTCGTTTCTGGCGCGCGGGGTGATGCGCAATGTCGGGCGCGTGCTCGAAATGCCGCTCGGCCAGGTCGACCGCCTCGCCAAGCTGGTGCCGCAGAATCCGGCGGCGCCCGTCTCGCTGAAACAGGCGGTCGAGGGCGAGCCGCGGCTGAAGGAGGCCGCCGAGGCCGAGCCGCGCGTCGCGAAAATGCTGCAGATCGCGCAGACGCTCGAGGGGCTCTACTCCAACGCCTCGACCCATGCGGCGGGCGTGGTCATCGGCGACCGGCCGCTCGTCGAGCTGGTGCCGCTCTACCGCGATCCGAAATCCGACATGCCGGCGACCCAGTTCAACATGAAATGGGTCGAGCCGGCGGGGCTCGTGAAGTTCGACTTCCTCGGCCTCAAGACGCTGACGACGCTCGCGACCGCCGTCAGGCTTCTGAAGAAGCGCGGGATAGTGGTCGATCTTGAACGCATTCCGCTCGACGACGCCAGGACTTACGCCATGCTCGGGCGCGGCGAGACGATCGGCGTGTTCCAGCTTGAAAGCGCGGGCATGCGCAAGGCGCTCGTCGAGATGCGCGCCGACCGGTTCGAGGATGTCATCGCCCTCGTCGCGCTCTATCGTCCGGGCCCCATGGCCAACATCCCGCGCTATTGCGCGGTGAAGCTCGGCGAGGAGGAGGCCGACTACATCCACCCGAAAATCGAAAGCGTGCTCAAGGAGACCTTCGGCGTCATCATCTATCAGGAGCAGGTGATGCAGATCGCGCAGATCCTGTCCGGCTATTCGCTCGGCGAGGCCGACCTTCTGCGCCGCGCCATGGGCAAGAAGATCAAGGCCGAGATGGACGCGCAGCGCGAGCGCTTCGTGAAGGGCGCCGTCGCCGGCGGGCTCGCCCCGGCCAAGGCCAACGAGATCTTCGACCTGCTCGCCAAATTCGCCGATTACGGCTTCAACAAGAGCCACGCCGCGGCCTATGCGCTCGTCGCCTACCAGACCGCCTGGTTCAAGGCCAATCATCCGATGGAGTTTCTCGCCGCCTCGATGACGCTCGACAAGGCCTCGACCGACAAGCTCGCCGAACTTGCGGGCGAGGCGCGCCGGCTCGGCGGGCGGGTCGAGCCGCCCTCGATCCAGCGCTCCTGCGCCGATTTCGAGGTGCATGTCGGCGAAGGCGGCGCGCTCGCCGTCCGCTACGCCTTTTCAGCCGTCAAGGGGGTGGGCGACGCGCAGGCCCGCGCGCTGGTCGAGGCGCGCGGCGAGCGGCCGTTCCGCGATTTTTCGGACCTTGCGGCGCGGCTCGACCCGCGCGCGGTCAACAAGCGCATGCTCGAATGTCTCGTCTGCGCCGGCGCCTTCGACGAGATGGAGCCCGACCGCGCCCGCGTCTTCGCCTCGATCGAGGCGATCTGGGCTTCGGCGCACCGCCGCCACGCGCGACGCCGACCGCCTGCCGCTGATGAAGGCGAAGCCCTGGACGCTCGCCGAGCGCCTGCAGAAGAATTCGACACGGTCGGATTCTTTCTCTCCGGCCATCCGCTCGACGCCTATGGCGTGGCGCTGGAGCGGCTGCGCGTGCAGAAATGGAGCGAGTTCGTGCGCGCCGTGAAGCTTGGCGCGACCAGCGGCCGGCTCGCCGCCGCCGTGCTCGACCGGCAGGAGCGGCGCACCAAATCCGGCTCCAAGATGGGCGTCGTCCAGCTCTCCGACCAGTCGGGGCAATATGAGGCGATCCTGTTCCAGGAGGGGCTGACGCAGTATCGCGACCTGCTCGAAAAAGGCGCCTCTCTGCTGCTGACGCTTCAGGCGTCGGTCGAGGGCGAGGACGTGCGCGCGCGCATCGTCGCCGCCGAGCCGCTCGACCAGGCGGCGAGCCGGGTGCGCAAGGGGCTGCGCATCGTCCTTGCCGACGAAGCGCCGCTGCCGCAGGTCCGCGAAAGCCTCGGGTCGCGCGGCGACGGCGAGGTGGTGCTGGTGCTGCAGCGCCCGGACTGCGAGATCGACATGAAGCTGCCGGGCAAATATGGGATTTCGGCGCAGGCGGCCGGCGCGATCCGGGCGATCGAGGGCGTGCTGGCGGTCGAGACGCTTTAGAGCGGCCGCCTCAGATCTCGCCGGCATATTCCCTGAATCCGCGCGCGCGCAGGTCGCAGGCGGGACATTCGCCGCAGCCATAGCCCCAGTCATGCCGCTTGCCGCGCTCGCCGCGATAGCAGGTGTGCGTGTCCTCGACGATGATCGACGCCAGCGCGGCGCCTCCAAGCGCCTCGGCGAGCCGCCAGGTCGCCGCCTTGTCGAGCCACATCAGCGGCGTCTCGACGCAGAAGCGCGCGTCCATGCCGAGGTTGAGGGCGAGCTGCATCGCCTTCACCGCGTCGTCGCGGCAGTCGGGGTAGCCCGAAAAATCCGTCTCGCACATGCCGGCGACGATGCGGTTCGCGCCGCGCCGGTAGGCGAGGGCGCCGGCGAGCGTCAGGAACAGCAGGTTGCGGCCGGGCACGAAGGTGTTGGGCAGGCCGTTCTCGCCCATGGCGATCTCGACGTCGCGCGTCAGCGCGGTCTGCGACAGCGCGCCGAGCGCCGGAATGTTGATCAGGTGATCTTCGCCGAGCCGCGCGCCCCAGGTCGGGAACATGCGCGCGATCTTCTCGCGCACGATTGTTCTCTGGGTCAATTCAATCGCGTGGCGCTGGCCATAGTCGAAGCCGACGGTCTCCACGGAGTCATAATGCGTCAGCGCATGGGCGAGGCAGGTGGTCGAATCCTGGCCGCCCGAGAACAGGACCAGCGCGCGGCCGGCGCTTCCGCTGCTCACCGCTGCGAATCCGCCGCCCGGTTCTCGGCCCAGCTTTCGATGAGCAGATTGGCGATCGCCACTTTCGACGGACAGATGAGATGTTCGGGGTGGCTGCGGCGCAGCATCCGCCGCACCTCGTCGCGCGAGAACCAGCGCGCGTCCTCGAGTTCATGGTCGCAGAAGGCGAGCTCGCGCGTCAGCGCCTCGGCGAGGCAGCCGATCATGAGCGAGCTCGGAAAGGGCCAGGGCTGCGAGGCGAGATAGCTGACGCGCCCGACGGTGACGCCCGCCTCCTCGGCGACTTCGCGCCGCACGGCGTCCTCGATGGTCTCGCCCGTCTCCATGAAGCCGGCGAGGCAGGAGTACATCCGGGGCGCGAAATTGGCCTGGCGGCCGAGCAGGCAGTCGTCGCCGTCGACGACCAGCATGATGACGGCGGGATCGGTGCGCGGAAAATGCTGCGCGCCGCAGGCCTCGCAGCCGCGTCGCCAGCCGCCGGCGAGGGCGCGCGTCGGCGCGCCGCAATTGGAGCAGAAGCGGTGCCGCGCGTGCCACGACAGGAGGCTTTTCGCCTCGCCGAGCGGGCCGACGATCTCGGCCGGCAGAAGCCCCTGCGTCGCGATCAGGCGGATGTCGAGAAAGGCGATGTGCGGATCGGCGGGAATGTCGTCGGCGCGTTCGATCAGGCTGGCGAACAGGGCCGAGCTTGCGTCGCAGCCCAGAAAGGCGGTTTCGCGCACGGCGCCGAGCCGCGCCGCCTCGGACAGGGTGAAAAACGGGTCGAATCCGTTCTTGCCGCGCTTGACCACCGGCAGGTCGCCGGCGAGCACGAGGGTGCGCGCGGCTTCCGACGCCTGCAGGCCCTTCAGAAACTCCACGTCGTGGCGGCGCATCGACATGCGGTCGAGCGGATTGACGGCGAAGCCTGCCGCCGAGGAGCGGTCGACCGGAGCCGGTGGGGGCGGCGCGCTTCCGTGCATCAAATATCCCTGGGCGCCTCGGGGGGTGCGGCGGCCGCGGCTTTCGCGGCGCCGCATAGTCCTATCACGTTTCCTTAACAATCGGGCGGAATTCCTGTCGTGCGGCAAAAAGGTTGCGAAACGCGCGCAGTCGGTCCAAATAAGGGCCGGGAGGTTGGCGGTGGACGCACCACTCGCCAACCGGGTCAGGTCCGGAAGGAAGCAGCCCTAACGAGACCGGGCGGGTCTCTGTCCAGCCTCCCACCCCGAGCGCCCTGAAAAGCCTCGCTCGCCGCCTTCGCTCGGTCCCGTGGCGCGGCGTTGATCGGGCGAAGCCCTTCGTGGCGTTGATCGGGCGAAGCCCTTCGTGTCGTCGAGCGGGCGAAGCCGTTGGTGTCGTCGAGCGGGCGAAGCCCGCGGGAGCCAGAGCCGCCGATGTCCGAAGTTCATGGCGACGACCGGTCCGACGCGCCGGCCGCGCCCTATCGCGTCCTCGCCCGGAAATATCGCCCCTCGAGCTTCGACGATCTGATCGGCCAGGAGGCGATGACCCGCACCCTCGCCAACGCCTTCGAGCTTGGCCGCATCCATCAGGCCTATATGCTGACCGGCGTGCGCGGCGTCGGCAAGACCACCACCGCCCGCATCCTCGCCCGCGCCTTCAACTATGAGCGCCCGGCCGCCGGCGGCCGGCCCGCCGTCTCGGCCCCGACCATCCATATGGACGGGCTCGGCGCGCATTGCCAGGCGATCATGGAGTCGCGCCATGTCGACGTGATCGAGATGGACGCCGCCTCGCACACCGGCATCGACGACGTGCGCGAGATCATCGAGGGCGCGCGCTACAAGCCGGTGATGGCGCGCTTCAAGGTCTATATCATCGACGAGGTGCACATGCTCTCGAAGCAGGCCTTCAACGGCCTGCTCAAGACGCTCGAAGAGCCGCCGGACCATGTGAAATTCCTGTTCGCGACGACCGAGATCGAGAAGGTGCCGGTCACGGTGCGCTCGCGCTGCCAGCGCTTCGACCTGCGCCGCATCGAGGCCGGCGCGCTCGCCGCCCATCTCGCGAAGATCTGCGCCAGCGAGGGCGTCGCGGTCGAGCCCGAGGCGCTCGCCCTGATCGCGCGGGCGGCCGAAGGCTCGGCGCGCGACGCGCTGTCGCTGCTCGACCAGGCGATCGCGCATGGCGCGCCGGGGAGCGGAGCGCCGGGAGGCCCGGGCGTCGCCGTGACCGCCGAGGACATGCGCGTGATGCTCGGCCTCGCCGACCGCGGCCGCATCGTCGACCTGTTCGGGCGTCTCGTCTCGGGCGAGATCGCCGCCGCGCTGACCGGCCTGCGCGACCTTTACGACGGCGGCGCCGACCCCGCCGCCGTGGTGCTGGAGCTCGCCGAATTCGCGCATCTCGTCACGCGGCTGAAGATTCTGCCGGCGGCCGGCGACGACGCCTCGCTCGCCCCGCTCGAACGGACGCGTGGCGCGGAGCTCGCCGAGACCCTGTCGATGGCCGTGCTGACGCGCGCCTGGCAGCTTCTGTCGAAGGCGTTGCAGGAGGTGCGGGAGTCGCCGCGCCCGCTCGCCGCCGCCGAAATGGCGCTGGTGCGGCTCGCCTACGCCGCCGATCTGCCGACGCCCGACGAGGCGCTGCGCCGCCTTGCGGCCGGTGAGGCGCCCGTGGGCGCGCAGGCGTCGCCGCCGCGCGCCGCGCCGCCGGGGTCGGGCCCGGCC
>NZ_JBGAHM010000046.1:0-20336 GCF_044226135.1 Methylocella sp.
TGCGCGGTCGAGGGCCGCGCCCGCGGCCCCCGCGGCTCCGGGTCGTCAGACGCGCCCTTCATGCGGGGGCCGGCTAGTCGGCGCGCCAGGGATAGGTCCAGGTCTCGGTCAAAGTCTGCGAGCCGCGCCGCAGGAAGGCGCGCAGATCGGCCGACTGTCCCGGATCGAGCTGGGCGTCGACCGCCGCGCGGAAGCCTTTCACATGCGGGTTGGGCGCAAGGAAAGTGCGCACGATCTTTCCATGGTTCGTCGACGCGACGACTTCCACGGAGCCGGGGTCGGCCGCGTAGAAGGGCAGCTCGCCGCCGCCGAAGTCGATGATGAAGCGCCGCGTGCCGGGGGCGGGCGCCTCGGCCGCGCCGAGCGCCGCCGCCGTCGTCTGGTAGGTGTTGACGACGCGACCGTTCGGCGAGAGCCGTTTCGAATCGAGCGAGGCCGAGAGGCGATAGGCGTAGGAGAAGGCGCGGTTCGGCTCGGGCGTCGCGGCCGGCGAGAAATAGGCGACGACATTGTCGTTCGCCTCATGCTCGGTCGGCAGCTCGACGAGATCGACCTGGCCCTGGCCCCAGGGCTCGCGCGGCTCGACGAAATAGCTCGGGCGGCGTTCGTAATTGAGGTCGATGTCCTGATAGTGGTCGAAATCGCGGTCGCGCTGCATCAGGCCGAAACCCTTGACGTCATTGGCGATGAAGGCCGAGGTCGTGGGCTTCGTCGGATTGCGCAGCGGGCGCCAGATCCATTCGCCGGCGTTGGTGTGGATGAGCAGCCCGTCCGAATCGTGCAGTTCGGGCCTGAAATCCTCGTTGAAGCGGCGGTCGTTCTCGCCGAGGAAGAACATCGAGGTCAGCGGCGCGAGGCCGAAGCGGACGTTCGGCTTGCGCGGAAACAGCGCGGCGGTGATCTCCATGGCCGATTCGACGCCGGGATAGAGGTCGAAGCGATAGGCGCCGGTGGTCGAGGCGCTGTCGAGCAGGCCGTAGATCGTCGCCCGGTCGACGTCGGCCGTCGGCGTCTCGATCCAGAATTCGCGGAAGAAGGGGAACTCCTCGTCGTCGGTCCCCGAGCCGATGGCGAGCGCGCGCGCCGAGATTCCATAATGCTGGTCGCGGCCCAGAAAGCGGAAATAGCTCGCCCCCAGAAAGGCGACGGCCTCGTCAAAGACCTTCGGCGAGTTCAGCGGATAGTGCAGCCGGAAGCCGGCGAAGCCAAGGTTGACCGGCGCCTTGTCGGGCTTGACCCGCCCATAGTCGAACAGCCCGGTGGTGAAGGGGATCGGCGTCGGCACGCCGTCGCGCAGGATGTTGATCGTGACGGGCCGCTTGTAGAGATGGCCGAGGTGGAACAGCTGCAGCCGGTACTGGCTGCCCGGCTGGTTCAGGAACGCCTTGTCCGGGCGGAAGCGGATGTCGCGCCAGGCGTCGAAGTCGAGCTTGGCGAGGCTGTCCGGCAGCGGCGCGAGGGCGGCGTCGAACGGCGCCGCGGCGAGGTCGCGGGCGCGCCGCACGACGTCGTCGAAATCGAAGCGGGACGGCTGCGGCGGGGCTGCGGACGGCGCGCCGGCGAGCGCCGCGACGGGCGCGAGCGTCCCGGCCGCGGCGAGCCCTTCCATGAACATGCGGCGGGTGAGCTTGGTCCGGGCGATCTTTGTCATGGCTCTCGGCGGGCTTGGCTTGAATGCGGCGGGGACGCGGGCGGGCGCGGCGGCGGGCGAGACCTGCGCCGGGTTATCGGCCTTTTCGGGGCGCCGCAAGGGCGCCGCGGGGGGATTTTCCGCCGCGCGCCGCGCTGTGGCGTGACATTTGCGCGACAGTTGCGCGACATAGAGGCAAGCGCCTGTTGGCGGGGATCCGGACAAGAGGCCGGTCAACCGCCATTAGGACCGACAGCCGGAGGCGAACCGGCGAACCCCGCCCAAACGGGGGACGCGACTTAAAGCAACGACGGACCGGGCTTTTTTGGTCTCTGTCAGCCTCCAAAGCTGACTTACCGAAGAGGCTTGTCTTTCTTGCCGGGCGTGCGGAGAGGTTTATCCCCTCCAATCGATGGCTTTTCACGTCGCTGACGCGCTTGCGCTCGTCTTGCGGCGCGAACGGCCTACGGCGCAGCATCTGAGCGCTTTCCTCCGTCGGACCCGTCCGACGGACAGGAGACGCTTGCGATTGGCGGGTCAACTGAGCCTGCGGCGTCTCCACAGCGCCGCGGACCCCTCAGCATCGCCATCACCCCCGAAGCTTGTTCGTTCCGGCGCGCCCTCGCGCGCCCTTCGAAGGGATGCCGCGATGACCGATCGTATCCTCGAATTCCTCCGCAACCGCCGTGAGGACGGCCCGTGCCTCGTGGTCGACCTCGACGTCGTGCGCGAGAACTATCTCGCTTTCGCCAGGGCGATGCCCGACACGCGCGTCTACTACGCCGTCAAGGCCAATCCCGACCCGGCCGTGCTCGCCCTTCTCGCCGGGCTCGGCTCCTGCTTCGACACGGCTTCGGTCGTCGAGATCCAGCAGGCGCTCGCCGCCGGCGCGACCGCCGACCGCATCAGCTTCGGCAACACCATCAAGAAGGAGCGCGACATCCAGCGCGCCTATGAGCTCGGCGTGCGCCTTTACGCCGTCGACTGCGAGGCCGAGGTCGAGAAGGTCGCCCGCGCCGCCCCGGGGTCGAAGGTGTTCTGCCGCCTGCTCTGCGACGGCGACGGCGCCGAATGGCCGCTGTCGCGCAAGTTCGGCTGCGACGTCGAGCTCGCCCCGCGCGTGCTCGAGCACGCCCACCGGCTCGGCCTCGTCGCTCATGGCCTCTCCTTCCATGTCGGGTCGCAGCAGCGCAATCCGGCGATGTGGGACGGCGCGCTGAAGGCCGCCTCGACCATCTTCAAGGATCTCGCCGAGCGCGGCGTCGTCCTGCAGATGGTCAATCTCGGCGGCGGCTTCCCGACCCGCTATCTCAAGGCGGTGCCGGGCGTGCGGACCTATGCCCAGACCATCATGGATTCGCTGCGCAAGCACTTCGGCAACAGCCTGCCCGAGACGATCATCGAGCCGGGCCGCGGCATGGTCGGCAACGCCGGCGTGATCGAGGCCGAGGTCGTGCTGATCTCGAAGAAGTCCGACGACGACAGGGTGAAGTGGGTCTATCTCGACATCGGCAAGTTCAACGGGCTCGCCGAGACCATGGACGAGATGATCCGCTATCCGATCAAGACCCCGTTCGACGGCGACGAGACGGAGCCCTGCGTGCTCGCCGGTCCCTCCTGCGATTCGGTCGACGTGCTCTACGAGAAGGACCCCTACCACCTTCCCGTGAGCCTTGAGATCGGGGCCAAGGTGCTGATCGAAGGGACGGGCGCCTATACGACGACCTATTCCTGCGTCGGCTTCAACGGGTTTCCGCCGCTCAAATCCTATGTGATCTGAGCGCACGCAGCTGAAACCGAACCGGCGTCCGCGCGTTGGCGGGCGCCGGACGAGCCTTTCCCTCACCCAGTCCCGTACGGCCCGCCGGGCTTCAGAGCCCGGCGCGGCGCGAGGGTTGTCGCGCATCCGGCGAGCGCCTTCGGAGGCACTGATGACCTTGTTTTCGACCCTTCACGTTCCGGCTCCCGCCCTCGCGGATTTCGCCGTCCATGCCGGACCGGCCATCTTCGAGGAGCTCGCAGGCGACGAGGCGGCGCGCGAGTCGCTGCTCGACGCCGCCTTCGGCCCGGCCCGCTTCCTCAAGACCTGCGAGCGGCTGCGCGAGGGACGCCTGCCGGCGGCCGGGCTCGCCCTCTCCGTGAAGGACGAGGGACGCCTGATCGGCACCGTGCGGCTGTGGCATGTCGCGGCGGGCGGCGTCGACGCGCTGATGCTCGGTCCGCTCGCGGTCGATCCCGCCTATCGCTCGCAGGGGCTCGGCCAGCGCCTGATGGCCGAGGCGCTCGGCCGCGCGCGCGATTACGGCCACGGCGCGGTGATCCTCGTCGGCGACGCCCCGTTCTACGCGCCCTTCGGCTTCACCCGCCGCCTGACGCTCGGCCTTGAAATGCCGGGCTTTGTCGAGGAGGAGCGTTTTCTTGGCCTTGAGCTCGTCGACGGCGCGCTGTCGCAGGCGCGCGGCCTCGTGCGCGCGACGGGCGAATTCGCGCCGCAGGACGCGCGCCGGCTCGCGGCCTGAGCCGCGGCTCAGGCTGCGGGAATAGCAACGTCATCACCGCGACACTTGCGCAGGCGAACCTCATGGTTCCCCTGAAGGGCGCCCGCGCGGGCGCCCTTTGCTTGACTCGTCCGCGCCGCTTGCCTAACCGCGGGCGGCGCAGTTCCGCTTGACCAAATGGAGAATTCAGAAATGTCGCAATGGCCCGTCTATGGCGAAATCACCGGTCCGGTCGTCCTGATCGGCTTCGGCTCCATCGGCCGCGGCATCCTGCCTCTCCTCGAGCGCCACTTCAAATTCGACAAGTCTCGCTTCACCGTCATCGATCCGGTCGACAGGGACCGCCGCCTGCTCGACGAGCGCGGAATCCGCTTCGTTCAGGACTCCGTCCGGCGCGACAATTTCGTCGATCTGCTGAAGCCGCTGCTGACCGCGGGCGGCGGCCAGCCGTTCATCGTCAACCTGTCGGTCGACGTGTCGTCGGTCGCCGTCATGCGCCTCGCCCATGAGCTTGGCGCGCTCTATGTCGACACCGTGGCCGAGCCCTGGGTCGGCTTCTACACGGACCCGCGCCTCACCCAGTCGGAGCGCTCGAACTACGCCCTGCGCGAAGCCGTCATGGACCTGAAGCGCGCGCTGGGGCCGGGGCCGACGGCGGTCTCGTGCTGCGGCGCCAATCCCGGCATGGTGTCGTGGTTCGTCAAGCAGGCGCTGCTCAACGTCGCGACCGATCTCGGCCTCGCCTTCGAGCAGCCGAAGACGCGCGAGGACTGGGCCGCGCTGATGCGCCAGACCGGCGTCGAGGGAATTCACATCGCCGAGCGCGACACGCAGCGCGCGGCCGCGCCGAAGCCCATGGGCGTGTTCGTCAACACCTGGTCGGTCGAGGGCTTCATCTCGGAGGGGCTGCAGCCGGCCGAACTCGGCTGGGGCACGTTCGAGAAGCACATGCCGCCGGAGGGCAAGCGCCACGCCTTCGGCCCCGACTGCGCCATCTATCTCATGCGGCCGGGCGCAGGCACGCGCGTGCGCTCCTGGACGCCGACGGCGAAGGCGCAGCATGGCTGGCTCATCACCCACAATGAGGCGATCTCGATTTCCGATTACTTCACCGTGACGGAGAACGGCGCGGCCGTCTATCGCCCGACCTGCCATTACGCCTATCGCCCGGCCGACGACGCCGTGCTCTCGCTCGACGAGATGGCCGGCGCGCAATGGGTTCCGCAGGAGAAGAACCACATCCTTGAGGAAGATGAGATCGTCGACGGGATCGACGAGCTCGGCGTGCTGCTCTATGGCCACGCCCGGAACGCCTATTGGTACGGCTCGCAGCTCTCGATCGAGGAGACGCGGCGCATCGCGCCCTACCAGAACGCGACCGGCATGCAGGTTTCGTCGGCGGTGCTCGCCGGCATGGTCTGGGCGCTCGAGAACCCGCGCGCGGGCGTCGTCGAGGCCGACGAGGTCGACTTCCGCCGCTGCCTCGAAGTGCAGACGCCCTATCTCGGGCCGGTGATCGGCGAATACACCGACTGGACGCCGCTCAGGGACCGCGGGACGCTGTTCGCCGAAGACCTCGACATGGACAGCCCCTGGCAGTTCAAGAACGTCATCGTGCGCTGAACTTTGGCAGGGGCCGCCGCCCGACATGGCGCGGCCCTTGCCTCCATCCCCTGCGAAACGCTTCGCGGGGACCAGAATGGCCGAAACCTGTCACGTTCCAGACATCGGGCGGCTCCCGGATCTCGGGCCGCGCGTCAGCGGCCTGGTCGCGCAGCGCCGGGCCGACGTCGAGAACGCCAAAAAGAAACGCTCGGGCGGCAGTCTCACCGGCGCGATCGGAGAGGCCGCCAAGACCGTCGGCTTCCGCGCGGCGCTTTACAATCATTTCGCCGAAAAGGGCCGCCCCGGCGTCATCGCCGACATTCAGGGCGCGTCGCCCTTCACCAAGGTCACGCGGGCGCGGCTCGACGTGAGCGATCTCGCGCAGGATTTCCATGACGCCGGGGCGGTCTGCGTCTCGGCCTGCCAGGACCGGCGGCTCTATCGCGGCAGCCTCGCCGATTTCGGCGCGGCGCGGGCGGCCGACCTGCCGATCCTCGCCAACGACCTCGTCGTCGATCTCTATCAGGTGATCGAGGCGCGCTACGCCGGGGCCGACGCCGTGCTGCTGATCGCCGGCGTGCTCGGCGCGGCGCTCAGTGATTTCGTCTCGCGCGCCGAATCGGTCATGCTCGACGCGCTGGTCGAGGTGCGCTCGCAGGGCGAACTGGCGCTCGCGCTCGACGCCGGGGCAAATCTCATCGCGGTCAACGCCCGCGACCTTGAAACCATGGAGGTCGATCCTTCGGTTTTCGAGGCCCTTCTGCCCAAAATCCCGCCGGACCGCGCGCTCGCCGTGGCCGCGGGCGGCCTCGCCTCCCTGGCGGACGTCGAGACCGTGGCCGCGCTCGGCGCGAAGGCGGTCCGCATCGGCTCGGCGCTGATGGCGGCGCCCGACCCTTACGTCAGGCTGCATGAAATTCTGGGCACGGAGCCCGACGACCTCGTCGAGGACTGAGCGCGCTCGTCGAGGCGCGCGCGCGGCCGGCGCCGTCGGCCCGGTCGGGCCGGCGCTTCATTCCGCCGCGATCTTCAGCGCGCCTTCGTCGTGCCGGTAAAGGTCGAGCAGCCGCGCCTCCTCGGCCTTGGCCGCGGCGATCGAGGTCGTCTTGACCGGCCCATAGCCGCGGATCCGGCCGGCCGCCGCCGCGAGCGCCAGGGCGACGGCGTGATTCTCGGGCGAAAGCCGCCGCGCGATCTCGCCGAGCAGCCGTTCATATTCGGCGACGAGGCGGCGCTCGCGCCGGCGCTCCGCCGTCCGGCCGAAGATGTCGAAGCCCGTGCCGCGCAGAACCTTCATCCGCGCGAGCCCCTTCAGCACGGGCAGCATCCACGGTCCGAAGCTGCGCTTGCGCGGCCGCCCGCGCGCGTCCTTGCGCGCCGGCAGAAAGGGCGGGGCGAAGTGAAATTCAAAGCGCAGCGCGCCGTCGAAGGCGCCTTCGGCCTGCCGCGCGAAAGCGCCGTCGACATAGAGCCGCGCCACCTCATATTCATCCTTGGCGGCCATCAGCCGGTAGAGCGTGCGCGCCGCCGTTCTGGCGAGCTCCTCGCTGCCCGGAATGGCGCGGCGCTCGGCGGCGACGACGGGCGCGAGCGTTTCGAGAAAGCGCCGCGCATAGGACGCGTCCTGATAGAGCGCGAGGTCTTCGGCGCGCCGCCGGCGCAGCGCCGCATAGGTTTCGGGCTCGCGCGCCGGCGCCGGCGCAAGCGCCTTCAGCGCGGCCTCGACGTCTGCGGGCGCGGCGGCGGCGCGCCGGCCCCAGAAGAACGCCTGCCGGTTGACCCTGGCGGCGGCGCCCTCCTGGTCGATCGCGGCGAGCAGCGAGGCTTCGGCGAGCGGCACATGGCCGTTCTGCCAGGCGTAGCCGAGCAGGATCATGTTGGCCGCGACCGCGTCGCCGAACAGGGCGCGGGCGAGGGCGGAGGCGTCGAGGAAAAAGGCGCGGCCTCCTGCCGCCTGCGCAATCGCGCGGCGCATGTCGTCGGCGGGCAGGGTCATGTCGGGGGCGCGGGTGAAGGCGCCCGGATAGGCCTCGGCGACATTGACCACGGCCGCGCCCTCGCCGCGCCTGATCGCCGCCCGCGCCGAAGCTGACGCCGCGACGAGCAGGTCGCTGCCGAGCGCGAGGTCGGCCTCGCCCGGCCCGACGCGAACCGCGGCGATCTGCTCGGGCCGCGCCGCGATGCGCAGATGCGTCGTGACCGCGCCGCCCTTCTGGGCGAGGCCCGCCATGTCGATCGCGACCGAGGCCTTGCCTTCGAGATGCGCGGCGAGGCCGAGCGTCGCGCCGAGCGTGACGACGCCCGAGCCGCCGACGCCCGAAAGCAGCATGGCGAAGGGCCTGCGCCCGAGCTCGGGGATGCGCGGGCGGGGCAGGGCGCCGGGGTCGAAGGCGGGCGCGGCGGGTTTTTTCAGCCGCGCGCCAAAAACGCTGACGAGCGCCGGGCAGAAGCCTTCGAGGCAGGAATAGTCGGTGTTGCAGCTCGACTGGTCGATCGCGCGCTTGCGGCCATATTCGGTTTCGAGCGGCTGCAGCGAGACGCAGTTCGAGGCGACGCCGCAGTCGCCGCAGCCCTCGCACACGCGCTCGTTGACGAGCACGCGCTTTTCGGGCTGGGGCAAGCTGCCGCGCTTGCGCCGGCGACGCTTTTCGGTGGCGCAGATCTGGTCGTAGATCAGCACGGTGACGCCGGCGACGGCGGCGAGCTCGCGCTGCGCGGCGTCGAGCTCGCGGCGGCCGAGCAGCTTCACGCCCGGCGGCCAGAGCGTGCCGGGCGCGTATTTTCTGGGATCGTCGGCGACGACGATGATTCTGGCGACGCCCTCGGCGGCGGTCTGGCGCGCGATCGCCGGCGCGTCGAGCCCGCCTTCGAGCTTCTGGCCGCCGGTCATGGCGATCGAGCCGTTGAACAGGATCTTGAAGGTGACGTTGGCGCCCGCCGCCACGGCGAAGCGGATGGCGAGCGAGCCCGAATGCAGATAGGTGCCGTCGCCGAGGTTCTGGATCACATGGCCGCGGCGCGAGAACGGCGCCTCGCCGATCCAGTTCGCGCCCTCGCCGCCCATCTGGGCGTAGCCCTCGGTGGCGCGGTCCATGGTCTGGGCCATGTAGTGGCAGCCGATGCCGGCGTAGGCGCGCATGCCTTCGGGCGGCCGCGTCGAGACGTTGTGCGGACAGCCCGAGCAGAAATAGGGCGCGCGCGCGGGAAAGGATTCATAATCGGGCGCGACGATCAGGGCGCGCTCGAGCCGCTCGACGGCCTCCGTGAGCGCGGCGTCGCCCTGCGCGCGCATGAGCCTGCGGCCCAGCGCCAGCGCGACGGCGCGCGGGTCGAGCGCGCCGGCCGAGGAAAACAGCGTCGCGCCGGATTCGTCGCGCTTGCCGACGATCGTCGGCCGGCGCGGGTCGTCATAGAGAAGTTCGCGCAGCTGCGGCTCGATCAGGCCGCGCTTCTCCTCGACGACGACGATGACGTCGAGACCTTGCGCGAAGCTTTTCGCGCCTTCGGGCTCGAGCGGATAAACGCAGCCGACCTTGTAAACGCGCAGGCCGAGATCGGCGGCGCGGACTTCGTCGATCCCGAGGTCGTCGAGCGCGGCGCAGAGGTCGAGCCAGGCCTTGCCCGCCGCCATGACGCCGACGCGCGGCGCGCCGCCGCCCGCCATCATGATCCGGTCGAGCCGGTTGGCGCGCAGGAAGGCGAGCGCGGCCTCGCGCTTGTGAAGGTGCAGCCGGCGCTCCTGCTCGAGCACGGGGTCGCGCGGGCGGATGTTGAGGCCGCCCGGCGGCAGCGCATGCCCGCGCGGCTCGACGACGGGCGCGCGGTCAGGGCCGGCCTCGACCGTCGCCGTGGCCTCGATCACGTCCTTGACGCATTTGAGCCCGACCCACAGGCCGGCGTGGCGGCTGAGCGCGAAGCCGTAGAGGCCGAAATCCACGATCTCCTGCACGCCGGCCGGCGCGAGCACCGGGGCCATGGCGTCGACGAAGGCGAAATCCGACTGATGCGCCGTGGTCGAGGATTCGGCCGTGTGGTCGTCGCCCATCAGGGCGAGAACGCCGCCGTGTTTCGAGGTTCCGGCGAGATTGGCGTGGCGCAGCGCGTCGCCCGAGCGGTCGACGCCCGGGCCCTTGCCGTACCAGAGGCCGAACACGCCGTCGAAACGGCCCTCGCCACGCATCTCGGCCTGCTGCGCGCCCCAGATGGCGGTCGCGGCGAGGTCCTCGTTGAGGCCCGGCTGGAAGCGGATGCGGGCGGCGTCGAACTCGGGCTTCGCGCGCAGGAAGGCGTGGTCGAGCCCGCCGAGCGGCGAGCCCGGATAGCCCGAGACGAAACCCGCCGTGTCGAGGCCCCTCGCGCGGTCGCGCGCCTTCTGCATGAGAAGCAGACGCACGACGGCCTGCGGGCCGGACAGAAAGACGCGGGAGGCGGAGAGGTCGAAGGGCGCGGCCGCGCGGCGGGGCGCGGCGTCGCCCGCCTCGTTGCGCGGGTCCTTCGCAGCGTCCGCCATGTCTCGCCCTCTCTCACACGACGAACGCGCCTTGAATTCGGGCGGCGCAGAGTCTGATTTTACAGCCGCAAAGCTTGTCTTGGCAATAAAGCGCGCCCGAGAGCGCGCGATATCAATTTCTGTAAGCGTTTGTTTCCACGCGTGATACGGGCGCGGCGCGCGGCTCGCGCCGCCGCCTCCCCCCGCTTCGCGGCGGGAGTCTGGCGGGCCGGCGTCAGTGCGCCGGGGCCGGCGTTTTGGCCGCGCGATAGACATAGGGCGCGTCCGCCGCCGCCGCGGCTTCCTCCTCCGAGGCGTGGGCGGCGATCGCCGCGACCCGCGCATGGTCGGGCGAGAGATGGCAGACGGGGTCGGCCGCCGCGGCGTCGCCCGCGAGCGCCAGCGCCTGGCAGCGGCAGCCGCCGAAGTCGATCTCGCGGCGGTCGCAGGAGCGGCAGGGCTCCTTCATCCAGTCCGTGCCGCGATAGGCGTTGAAGGCCGGCGACTCGAACCAGATCTCGCGCAGCGAATGCTCGCGCACGTTCCAGAAGGTCAGATGCGGAATGGTCTCGGCCGCATGGCAGGGCAGGGCCTTGCCGGTCGGCGTGACGTTCATGAAGCGCCGCGCCCAGCCGCCCATGCAGGCCTTGGGATAGCGCGCATGATAGTCGGGAATCACATGGTCGATGACGATCACGCCGGCGTAGGCTTCGCGCAGCGCCTCGACTTCGGCGATGGCGGCGTCGGCCTGGCGCCTGGTCGGCATCAGCGCGGCGCGGTTGACGAGGCCCCAGCCGTAATATTGCGTGTGCGCGATCTCGACGCGGCGCGCCCCGAGATCGACCGCGAGCTTGACCATGGCGCCGGCGCGCTCGGCGTTGGCGCGGTGGATGACGGCGTTGACGGTCAGCGGCAGGCCGGCCTCCGTGACCCAGCCGGCGACCGCCTGCTTGCGCGCGAAGGCGCCCGCGTAGCCGGCGATGCGGTCGGCGGATTTCGCCTCCGAATCCTGGATCGAAAGCTGCACATGATCGAGCCCGGCGTCGGCCAGCGCCTGAACGCGCTCCTGCGTCAGCCCGACGCCCGAGGTGATGAGATTGGCGTAGAGCCCGACCTGACGGCAATGGGCGACGAGTTCGACGAGGTCGCGCCGCGCGGCCGGCTCGCCGCCGGAGAGATGGGCGTGCAGCACGCCGAGCCCGGCGGCCTCCGAAAACACCTTCTTCCAGACGGACGTGTCGAGCTCCTCGGCGCGGGCGTCGAGCTCGAGCGGGTTGGAGCAATAGGGGCAGCCGAGCGGGCAGCGGTGCGTCAGCTCGGCGAGCAGGCCGACGGGGTTCGGGATTCGCGGCTGGACCGGGGCGTTCATAGATCCACCATGCGTTTGCCGGCGAGGTCGTTCAAAAGCTTGCGCACGTCGCCGTCGATCAGCGCGCGGTCGGCGGCGTAGGCGGCCGCGAGATCGTCGACGATGGCCTCGACGGTCGCCTTGCCGTCGACGCGTTCGAGGATCGCCTTGGCGATGGGGTCGAGCTTGACGACCCGCTCGGGGGCGAGCAACAGCCACTGGCCACGCGTGTCGTCGAGTTTGAGGCGCACGCCGCGCGGCAGTTTCGGGACGAGGCCGACGCCTGTTTCGGCGGGAATTCCGCTCACGCCGCGGCCTCCCGCGGCAGTTCGGGCCAACTCGCCGGGCGCCAGACGCCAGGCGGGGGCTCGCGCTCCACATAGGCGGCCCAGAGGCCGTCGAGCTGCGTCCACAGCACGGCGCATTTGAATTCGAGCGCCCTGACGACGAGCTCCTGCTGCGCGCGCGTGCGGGCGTTGGCGAGGCAGAAGGCCAGCGCCCATTCGGCGTCGCGCCTGGCCTGCGGCGGGCGCTGCGCGAAATAGGCGAGCGTCTCGCGGCTGACGAAATCATAATGGGCCAGCATGCCCGAGACGCGCTCGCCGATCACGGTCGGCGAGAACAGCTCGGTGAGCGAGGAGGCGACCGCCTCGAGCGGCGTGCGCGTGCGGCAGAATTCGACATAGGCGTCGACGGCGAAACGGGTCGCGGGCAGGATTCCCTCGGCGGCGCGCACATAGTCGCGCGGGAAGCCGAGGCTGTCGGTGAGCCTCAGCCAGCGCTCGACGCCGCCGTCGCCCGCCGCCACGCCGTCATGGTCCTCGATGCGCTTGCGCCATTCGCGGCGGTCCTCGGTCGAGGACAGGCGCGTCAGCACGGTCGCGTCCTTGATGGGGATCATGGACTGGTAATAATAGCGGTTGAGCGCCCAGGCCTGCACCTCCTCATAGCTCGAACCGCCGCTGTGGAGGCGGCGGTGGAAGCGGTGCAGATTGTGATAGCGTTCGGCGCCTGTGCGGCGCAGCCTCGCTTCGAGCTCTGCGGCGCTAAGCGGAGCGTCCTCGCTCATAAGATGACCTCCATGCCGTCGTAGGCGACGTCCCACCCTGCTTTTTCGACGCTTGCGCGTTCTTGCGAATCCTCGATCAGGACGGGATTCGTATTGTTGATATGGACATAGATCCTGCGCGCGACGCCGCTGGAGGCGAAGCGCGCGATCGAGCCCGATTCGCCGCCCATCGCCACATGGCCCATGCGGCGGGCGGTCTTGGGCGAGAGGCCGAGGGCGACCATTTCATCGTCGGCGTAGGTGGTGCCGTCGAAGAACAGGAGATCCGCGCCGGACAGCCGCTTCAGCACGCGCTCGTTCACGTCGGAACAGCCCGGCACGTAGAAGAAAGTCTTCTTTCCGTCGGAAATCTCGAGGCCGACGGTGGTCTCGCTCTCGGCGCCGACGTCGACGACGTCGCCCTCAAGGTAGAGCGCAACCTTGCCGGGAACGGCGAAGGGCGTGACGGTCAGGCCGAGGCCGGTGTCGACCGGGACGTCGAGCTCGACGGTCCTGCGGTCGACGAGCGCCCTGTTCAGCACGCCGAAGACGCCGCCCGTGGTCTGGGCCAGCGTGTAGGCGCTGCCGTAAAGCGTGAAGGGCTGCTGCTCGCGCAGGGTGAGCAGGCCGGTCAGGTGGTCGACGTCGGCGTTGGTGACGAAGACCGCCGCGATCGGCGAATGACGCTTGCCGGCGCCGGGATGCAGCGCGGGCTGGGCGATGATCTGCTGGCGCAGGTCTGGGGAGGCGTTGAGGAGCAGATACCGCTCCCCATCCGCGCTCACGGCGAGGCTCGACTGGGTTCGCGCCTTGACGCGAGGGTCCTGATCCCAGGCGAGCCGGCAAACGGGGCAGTTGCAGTTCCACTGGGGGAAGCCGCCGCCCGCGGCCGATCCGAGGACAAGAATGCGCAAGGCGCGAACCGTGGTTGCGAGTCTGGAGCGTCAGCTACGAGATCAGATCTCGGCCGAAGCGTAGCTGGTGACTTCCATGCCGACGCAGACTTCGGTGGCGACGGGGGTGTTCCAAGCCATAAGAGCCTCCTTGGGATTGGCGTTTTGCCGGGCTAAGGTTTCCTTCCACGAACAGGGGTCAGCCCGTTCGAATGGTGATATAACATCGCTCCCTTTGCTTCGCCATGCCTTTTTTCTTGAATTTTCCGGGAGGCCGCCGGTATATTGTTGAATTCGCGGAGGTTTCTGGGGCCGTGAACGGCGTTCATGTTTGTTTCGATCAAAACCATAGAAGGCTCCGATCAAAGTTTTTCGCCGCGTCCTTCTTGAAGTTCTTTGAAACGGCGCCGTGAATTTGCCGAAACATCCCGAAAAACGGCAAGTCTCCAGAGATCAGACCCTCGCCGCCGCCGTTTTCTTTTTGCGCGCCGGCGTCGACACCTTGGAGCCCCGGCCGGTCAAGGCGCCGGCGACGCTGTCAGAGCCAGTCGGCGCGGGTCGCGATCTTGCGCTCATGCGCCTCGATGTCGGACGATTTTTCGAGCGTCAGGCCGATGTCGTCGAGGCCGTTGAGCAGGCAGTGCTTGCGGAACGGGTCGATCCCGAAGGTCACGACGCCGCCGTCGGGGCCGCGAATCTCCTGGGCCTCGAGGTCGATCGAGAGCGTGGCGTTGGCGCCGCGCTCGGCGTCGTCCATCAGCTTTTCGAGGTCCTCGGGCGAGACCACGATCGGCAAGATGCCGTTCTTGAAGCAGTTGTTGTAGAAGATGTCGGCGAAGCTCGTCGAGATCACGCAGCGCACGCCGAAATCGGCGAGCGCCCAGGGCGCGTGCTCGCGTGACGAGCCGCAGCCGAAATTGTCGCCGGCGACCAGGATCGACGCCTTGCGATAGGCCGGCTTGTTGAGCACGAAGTCGGGGTTCTCCGACCCGTCCTCGCGGTAGCGCAGCTCGGCGAACAGGCCGACGCCGAGGCCGGTGCGCTTGATCGTCTTCAGATATTGCTTGGGGATCAGCATGTCGGTGTCGACATTGGTGATCTTGAGGGGCGCGGCGACGCCGGTCAGCTTGGTGAATTTGTCCATGGTCTGGTGTCGGGCTCTTGCGTCAGGGGCGGCCGCGCGAAAACCGGCGCGCGCAGGCGCGGCGGGCGGCGGCGCCCGGATCGAAACGGCTGTGAGGCTGGAGGGCTTCTAACAAAGCCGCCGCGCGCCGGCACATGCGGCGCGCGCGGCCGAACCGCGGCCGAAGCCGTCACCTGCGGTATTGCGCGTCGGCGACGGGTTCGAGCCAGTCTGCGGACCGGCCGTCGAGCTTCTCCTGGATGGCGATATGGGTCATGCCCTCGGTCGGCGTCGCGCCGTGCCAGTGCTTTTCGCCCGGCGCGAACCAGACGACGTCGCCGGGCCTGATCACCTCGACGGGGCCGCCCTCGCGCTGCGCCCAGCCGAGCCCCGCGGTGACGATCAGCGTCTGGCCGAGCGGATGCGTGTGCCAGGCGGTGCGCGCGCCCGGCGCAAAGGTCACGTTCGCGCCGGCGACGCGGGCCGGCGCCTCGGCGCTGAACAGCGGCTCGACCGTCACGCGCCCGGTGAAATAGGCCTCGGGCCCGGCCTCGGCCGCGCGCGAGGCCCCGGTCCTGATCTCCATGTTTTCGCTCCCGTTCCGCGGCCGCTCCCGTGTTTCTAACGGGCGGCCTCCTCGATCGCCTCCATGTCCTCGTCGGACAGGCCGAAATGATGCCCGATCTCATGCACCAGCACATGCGTCACGACCGCCCCGAGCGTGTCGTCCTGCTGCGCCCAGAAATCGAGGATCGGGCGCCGGTAGAGCCAGACCATGTTGGGGAACTGCCCCGTCTCCATGCTCGCCGCGCCCTGCGCGAGGCCGCGGCCGCGAAACAGGCCGAGAAGGTCGAATTCCGTCTCGCAGTCCATTTCGTCGAGCGTCTCGTCGTCCGGAAAATCCTCGACACGGATCACGACGCCCTCGCAGAGGCCGCGGAACGCCTGCGGCAGCTCGGCGAAGGCGTCCCTCGCCATCAGGTCGAATTCCTCGAGAGACGGCGCGCGCGCGCCCGCCCAGTCGATCGCTTTTTGCCCAGCCACCTGGTCCTCCCTGTCGCCGCGGCCCTTCGCCAGGCGTCGGCTCGTTTGCGCCTTCACTCATGCGTGAGCGGGCGGCGGCGCCTCAACCGCACGTAAAGCGCGCCGCCGCCGCCATGCGGACGCGAGGCCTCCTCGAAGCCCGAGACGATGGCGTGATAGTCGTGCGCGCGCAGCCAATGCGGCACGCTGCGGCGCAGCACGCCGGGCTCGTCCTCGAACGTCGCGGGCTCGGACGCGCCGGCGCGCCCCTTGCCGGTGACGACGAGCACGATTTTCGCCCCGTCGATCTGCGCCCGCAGGAGAAACTGCCGCAGCGCGACGCAGGCCGTGCAGGTCGTGCAGGTCGATGGCAGCAATCGGCGCCATGCGCCCGCGTGACAGTTTTCGGCGCAGCCGCCGTTCGAGCGGGGCGAGCGGCGGCGCGGCGCGGGCGGCGGTCAAGGGTTGGGGCGCGGCCGGCCTGCCGCCGCCGGGCCCCAGGGGTTCCCGAGCCGCCGCGGGCTCGGCGGCTTTCGCGGCGCCGGCCTTCGCCGAAGGCGCCGGGGCGGGCGGCGAAGGCCTGGCCGCGGGCGCCGGCGGCGCGGCGCCGGGCAGCGGCGCGACGGTCTTCGCCACCGCGAGCCAGAGCGCGATCTCGTCGTCGCTGAGTTTTCGCAGGCGCATGCGCTCATGCGGCGTGTGCTCATGCGGCTTATGATCATGCGCCTGGGAGACATGGGCGCGGCGGTCCGCGGCGCCGAGCCCCGCATGGGACGATTCATGAGACGACTCATGCGCCTGGCCCACGCGTCTCCCGCCTGCGCGGCCGCGTTCCCCCGCGCCCGGCTTCACGCAAAACCCCTTTCCTCGCCGCGCGGCGCGAGAACGAAGAAGTCGCCGCCATGGCGCGCCGATCCCGCCCGCGCGCCGGCGGCCCCGCCGCAGCCGAAGAACACGTCGCCGCGCCCCGCGCCGACGATCGCCGCGCCGACGTCCTGCGCGATCATGAGCCGCGCCAGGGGGCCGCCGCTCGCGGCCGGAAACCGCGCCGCGACGAACGCCGGCGTCCCATAGGCGTAAAGGGTCCGGTCGACCGCGAGCGAGACGAGCGGGGTCAGCGGCAGGCCGGCGCCGCCGACGGGGCCCGAGCCCGCGTCGTCGCAGGGGCGGGCGGAAAAGAACACATAGGACGGATTTTCGCGCATCAGCGCCGCGCCCCGTTCGCCCCGCCCCTGTCCGGCCGCGCGGACCCAGCGTTTCAGCGCGTCGAGGGACATGTCGGCTGCGGCGATCTCGCCGCGCTCGATCAGCAGCCGGCCGATCGAGCGGTAAGGCCGGCCGTTGCGCCCGGCGTAGACGAGCCGCAGCCTGCGCCCGTCCGGCAGGCGCGCCTTCGCCGAGCCCTGGACCTGCGCCATGAACAGCTCGATCTCGTCCCTGAGCCAGACGACGGGCCGCGCGCGCCCGTCGAGCGCGCCGTCGAGGATCGCCGCGCGGTCGGGCAGGGGCGCGCCGCAGGGCTCGGGCGGCCCGAGGACCGGAACGGGAAAGTCCGCGCCGGGCGTGAGCGACGCCGCGACGAGCGGCTCGTAATAGCCGGTGAAGAATCCGCCGCCCGCGACGCGCATGGGGCGGAAGTTTTGGGCGAAGAAATCGGCCGCGGCCGCGCCGTCGCGCTCGGCCGGCGACGCGAGCGCCCGCGCCATGGCGGCGCGCAGCCCCGGCGAGGGCGGCTTCGCCTGGCGCAGCGGCGCGAGGCCGTCGCGAAACGCCTCGGCCGAGCGCCTGAACGCGGAAAAGGCCGCCGCGGCGCCGGCGCCGAAATTTTCAAGGTCGGCGAAGGCCGCGGGCTCGAACGCGGCCGCAAGCCCCGGCGGCGCGCCGGCGCCGCGTGGCGGCGGGCTCAGGGGCGGCGTGACGCCCGCCGGCAGGACGCCCATTGGCATGACGCCCATCGGCATGACGCGCCCGTCACGCCCCGTGGGTGGAGACGAGGCGCCAGTTGGGGTCTTTCGCGCCGACCTCATGGGCGAAACGCCAGCAGTCGTTGATCTCGACCACCTGCTCGGGGTTGCCCTCGATCACGGCGCCCGTCGCGTCGCGCGTGGCGGTGATGATCTGGGCCGTGAAGCGCATGGCGATCTCGGCGACGCGGCCGTTGAGCTCGGCGTCGGCGATGGATCCATTGTCGATCGCGACGAAAGAGGTCTCGACCTTGTCGCCGCGCTTCTCGCGCTCGGCGAGGGCGGCCGCGAAGCTGTCGAACACGCCCTTGTCGAGCAGGTTGCGCAGCAGCTGCCGGTCGCCGTCGGCGAAGCCGGTCACGATCATTTCATAGGCGATCTTGGCGCCCGACATGAAGCCCTGAAGGTCGAAGGCGGGGTCGGCGGCGGCGATCGCGTCGAGCCCGGCCGCGGCCTTCGAGCCGGGCTCCGCGAAAGGCGCCCAGCGTTCGCCCGGAGCGGTCGCCGCCTGCGGCGCGGGCGCGGCTCCGGGCAGGGGAATAACCTTGCCGTCCGGGCGGCCGTCCGCTCTCGCCTGCGCGTCTCTCGCCTGCGCCTGCGCGTCGTTGACGAAGGGGTTGCGCGGCGGCTTCTCGGCGCCCGTGCGCGCGCCAAGCACGCTGCGCAGCTTCCAGACCACGAACGCGGCGAGAAGGGCGAAGATAATCGTCGTCATGTCGAAGGAGTGTTGCATCGAACTGTTGACCCGCTCCGGCTCGTCACGCGGGCGTTGCGCCGCATGCCCCTGCTTAACATATATTCTGAGGTAGGGGGCGAGGTCCCCGAAATCCAGCCGAAAGGGCTCAAGCCATCTTCGTCATGGCCTCCTCCATGCGCCTCGGCGCCAAGATCCCGCTCTTCCTGTTCCTGTGGCTGCTGGCCGAGTTCGCGGCCTTCGCCATGGTGACGAAGGCGGTCGGCCTCATGGGCGCGCTGTTGCTGTGCCTTGCGACCAGCCTCGCCGGCGCGGCCATGCTGCGCCGCGTCGGCGTTTCGGCGGCGTTCGGGCTGCGCCGCGCCATGGCCACGCGGCAGGCCGACCCCGCCCTCGCCGACGGGCTTTCGCGCGCGGCGATGATGGACGGCGCGCTCGCCGGCCTCGGCGCGCTGCTCCTGATCCTGCCGGGCTTCGTGTCCGATTTCTTCGGCGTCGCGCTCGCCGCGCCCTCGGTGCGCAAATGGGCGCAGGAGCGGCTCGGCGGCGGCGGTTCGCGCGGCGCCCGCGCGCCCGATCTCCTCGATCTCGAACCGCAGGAATGGTCGCGCATCGACACGCCGAAGGCGGTCGAGGCGGGCGCGCGGCGCCGTCGCAAGCGGCCGCCCTCCGACGCGCCGGCGGCCGAATCGCCGGAGTCGGCGCGCGGGGACGCGGGCCGCGGAACGGGAACGGGCGTGGAGCGCGAAAGGCCGGGCGGCTAAAGCGCGTTCGGCGTTCATCGAGTCGCGAACGCGCTCCAAAATCTTGTTTTTACGTATTTTCTTAACGTAAAAGTCTGCAACTTTTACTGAAAATGCTCTAAAGCTCGGCGCTGTCGCGGGCGCGGTCGCGGCTCGGGCGCCCGCGCCGCTCGAACAGCGAGCGCGTGAGGGCGAGGAGCGGCGCGGTCAGCCGGCCGACGTCCTCGGCGCGGGCGACGAGCGTTTCGCCGCGCTTCAGCTCCCGGTCGAGCGCGGCCATGGTTCTGGCGAGGCCCGGGTCGTCGTCGCGGAACCAGACCGGCAGCAGCCGCGCCCAGGCGAGCGCGAGGCCCTGCAGCTTCAGCGCGCCGACGCCGCCCTCCGACGGCAGGCCCGCGGCCTCGAGCATGAAGCGCATCGAATTGACCGTGAGCCGGTTGACGGCGGCGGCGGCGATCGGATCGCGCCGCGTCCAGTCGTAGACGCCCTCGACGCCGAGCTTGTAGGGAGACAGCGCGTCGAAGCGCCGCATCAGCACGTCGAACAGGCGCTCCTTGGCCGGCTCGCCCTCGAGCGCGGCGTCGGGCGCGGCGAGCACCATTTTGTCGATCTTGCGCGAGAAGGCGGCGAGCACGGCGCCTTTCGAGGGAAAATAGTCGCGGAAGGTGGCGAGGTCGAGATTGGCGCGCGTCGCGACGTCCGAGATCGAGATGTCGTCCCAGTCGCGCTCGCCGGCGAGTTCGAGCAAGGCCTCGACGATGGCCTCGCGCGGGTCGCGCGGCGTGTTCCTGACGGCGCCGGCCTCGGGGTCTGGATCAATCGTCTGGGCGTCTTCGTTCATCTCAGCCTCCGTCGCGCGTCGAGCATAGCCCATTCGCGCGTTTCGTCGAAGCCTCGCCGGCGCGGCGGGCTCAGCGCCCCTCCAGCGTCTCGCGCACGGCGGCGCAGGGTTTTGAGACCGGAATCCAGCGGCCGTTGCGCAGGTTGAGCCGGCACAGGCCGTCGTTCTGGCTGATGAGGCTCGACACGAAGCCCGGCGCCAGCAGGGCGGTCCCGAAGCTGCTCGGAAAGGAGACGAAGCCGTCATGGGCGAGGCGGCGGGTGATCTCCTCGCAACGCTGGAACGCCTTGATCTCTTCGCCCGAGTAGAGCAGCACGCCGCAGCGCGTCGGGCTTGCGTCGTGGAACACCTGAATGTCGGCGACGCGGGCGTAATTATAGGAGCCGGACGTCGGGCCCTTGAGCGGCAAAAAGGCGTCCTGCGGCGTCGAGGCCGAC
>NZ_JBGAHM010000047.1:0-19894 GCF_044226135.1 Methylocella sp.
GCCGAAGCGCAACGCCCGCTACGGCGCCCCCGCCGCGCCCGAGAAAATCGCCACCGGGCCGGGCGAATTCGCGGCCGAACGCCTCGCGCGCGCGAAAACGCAGACCTTCGACGTCAAGGCCTACGAGACGGTGACGAGCCTCGAGCGGCTCGAGGCCATCGTGGCCGAAGCTTTCGACCGCGGCGTCGTCGCGGTCGACACGGAGACGTCCTCGCTCGACGCCATGCAGGCCGAGCTCGTCGGCGTCTCGCTGGCGCTGGCGCCGGGGCGCGCCTGCTATGTGCCGCTGCGCCACAAGACCGGCGAGAGCGGAGACCTGTTCGGCGGCGCCGAGCTCGTCGCGGGCCAGCTCGACGAAAGCGAGGCGCTCGCCCGGCTGAAGCCGCTGCTCGAAGACGCGAGCGTGCTCAAGATCGCGCATAACGCCAAATTTGACAGCCTCGTCCTCGCCCAGCGCGGCATCGAGACGGCGCCGCTCGACGACACGCTGCTGATGTCCTACGTGCTCGACGCCGGGCGCAGCGACCACGGCATGGACGTGCTCAGCGAGAAATACTTCGGCCACACGCCGATCCAGTTCGGCGAGGTCGCGGGCTCGGGGCGCAGCTTCATCGGCTTCGCGCGCGTGGCGCTCGACCGGGCGACCGAATATTCGGCCGAGGATTCAGACGTCGCGCTGCGTCTTGCGGACGTGCTCAAGCCCCGCCTGCCGGCCGAATCGATGACGAGCGTCTATGAGACGCTGGAACGCCCGCTCGTCCCCGTGCTCATGCGCATGGAGCGGCGCGGCGTGACGATCGACCGCGCCATCCTTTCGCGGCTTTCGGGGGAGTTCGCGCAGGACATGGCGCGGCTCGAAGCGCAGATTTTTGAGGCGGCCGGCGAGAGCTTCAACCTCGGCTCGCCGAAGCAGCTCGGCGATATCCTGTTCGGCAAGATGGGCCTGCCCGGCGCGAAGAAGACCGCCACCGGCGCCTGGTCGACGGCGGCGAGCGTGCTCGACGACCTCGCCGAACAGGGCAACCTCTTCGCAAGGCTGATTCTCGACTGGCGCCAGCTCGCCAAGCTCAAATCGACCTACACCGACGCCCTGCCCACCTACGTCAATCCGCAGACCGGGCGGGTGCACACCTCTTATGCGCTGGCCGCCACGACCACGGGGCGGCTCTCGTCCTCGGAGCCGAACCTTCAGAACATCCCCGTGCGCAACGAGGCGGGGCGAAAAATCCGCCGCGCCTTCGTCGCGCCGCCGGGGCGCAAGCTGATCTCGGCCGACTACAGCCAGATCGAGCTCAGGCTGCTCGCCCATATCGCCGACATCCCGCAGCTCAAGGCGGCCTTCGCCGAAGGGCTCGACATCCACGCCATGACCGCGTCGGAAATGTTCGGCGTGCCGGTCGCCGGCATGCCGGCCGAGGTGCGCCGGCGCGCCAAGGCGATCAATTTCGGCATCGTCTACGGCATTTCGGCCTTCGGCCTCGCCAACCAGCTCTCGATCCCGCGCGAAGAGGCCGGCGCCTACATCAAGCGCTATTTCGAGCGCTTCCCCGGCATCAGGTCCTATATCGAGGCGACCAAGACATTCGCCCGCGCGAACGGCCATGTCGTCACCATCTTCGGGCGCAAGTGCCATTATCCGCGCATCGCGGCGTCAAACCCTTCGGAGCGCGCCTTCAACGAGCGCGCCGCGGTCAACGCGCCGATTCAGGGGTCGGCCGCCGACATCATCCGCCGCGCCATGATCCGCATGGAGGACGCGCTCGACGCCGCCGGGCTTTCGGCGCAGATGCTGTTGCAGGTGCATGACGAACTGGTGTTCGAGGCGCCCGACGCCGAGGTCGAGGCGGTGATCGAGGTCGCGCGCAAAATCATGTGCGAGGCGCCCGAGCCGTTCCTGAAGCTCTCCGTCCCCCTGCAGGTCGACGCCAAGGCCGCGCAGAACTGGGACGAGGCGCATTGACGCGCCAACTGCCAAGTTTGAAAAACATCTAAATTGATATTGTCTGACGCGCAAATTTTGAGCTGAGCGAGGCGGGATGCAGAACAAAAGCTAATTGGTTTGTCTGTGCGCAAACGCACATTACGCCAGCGCCTCTCAGTTTATTTAAGTAAAGTTATTTTGCTTTATATTCTCAGATAATCATCAATCTAAGTTACTTATGGAGATTAAAATGTGGAGATATCTGCAAATAATTGCGGCTATTATTGGCATTTCGTTCGCCGCAGACTCGGTTGCGTCTGCCGCTTTCGCTGGCTGCTCTCCTGGATTTCTGGCAAATCTGGGGTGCGAATTAGGCGTAATCCCGCCCGATGTCGCGCGCGGCCTCGATCGCGGTCACGCCGCCGTCGGCAGGCCTCTCGACGGCTTTGTACAGCCGCCTGGCGTTCCTGCCGGTCCAGCACCTTTCCCGCCTCCACCGCCGATGGGCAGATTTTGTGCTACGCCTGTCGGCACGTTTGGTCCCGGTCCTGTCCTTCCAATTGGCACGCAATGTAATGTTAATGCCGGCGGCACTCTGATATTTGGACAGGTGATATGATTGACACCGCACAATATCGCCCAATATAATTGTGTTTACAGCTTTTTTCTTGGCTAGCTTCAGAACGTACAGCGTCTGCTCGCGCATTGACGCGCCGCCCTACCCCCAGAAATCCGGGCGCGCCGGCGCGAGCTTTCCGCCGATCCGCACCGGCGCGACCCTGACCGCGAGCCCCTGCGCGTTGGTCTCGACCGCGACGCCGCAGAGCGTGGCCGGGCCTGACGCCGGCTCGAAACGGCCCGCCGGCAGCTTGGTGGTGAAGCGGCGCACCGGCTCATCCTTCTCCATGCCGATCACCGAATCATAATCGCCGGTCATGCCGGCGTCGCTCATATAGGCGGTGCCGGCCGGAAGGATGCGGGCGTCGGCCGTCGGCGCATGGGTGTGCGTGCCGACGACGAGCGAGGCGCGCCCGTCGACGAACCAGCCGAACGCCTGCTTCTCGCTCGTCGCCTCGGCGTGGAAGTCGATCACCGCCGCGTCGCAGCCAAGCCCGAGCGGACAGGCGTCGAGCTCGCGCTCGATCGCCGCGAAGGGATCGTCCATGGCGTCAAGGAAAACCCGGCCGAGCAGGTTGACGACGAGCGCGCGCGCGCCGGTGCGCGTCTCGATGAGATTGGCGCCGCGCCCCGGCGCGCCCTTCGGATAGTTCGCCGGGCGGATCAGCCGCGGCTGGCGCTCGATGAACACCAGCGCCTCGCGCTGGTCGAAGGCGTGGTTGCCGAGCGTGACGCAATCGGCGCCGGCGTCGAGAAACTCCTGGCAGATCGATTCGGTGATGCCGAATCCGCCCGCCGCGTTTTCGCCGTTGACGATCACGAGGTCGAGCGCGAAGGCCGCGCGCAGCTTTGGAAGCTCGGAAGAGAGGATGGCGCGCCCGGCCCTGCCGACCACGTCGCCGATGAAGAGGATACGCATGGCCCGGTTTTAGCCGGCGAAGGCGTCCGCCGCGAGCGCTTTTGCGCGCAGGGCGGCCTTCACGCGCCGCGGCAGTCGATCAGCTCTTTTTCGGTCAGCACCAGATCGAGCTTTTCGTCATGCGGCTCGGCCGGAATGCGGTCGGCCTCCTGGCTCGCATAGGCGACGCCGACGGCGAGCGTCGGCCGTTTCGCGCGCAGCCGCGCCAGGGTGAGGTCATAGAAGCCCGCGCCATAGCCGAGCCGGTTGCCGGAGCGGTCGAAGGCCGCGAGCGGCACGAACAGGAAATCGGGATCGACCGGCTCGGCCGCGGGCGCAGGCTCGAAAATGCCCATGCGGCCCGGCGCGAGCGGATCGCCCGGCCGCCACAGGCGGAACACGAGCGGGGTTCCGCGCTTGCCGGTGACGGGCAGCGCCGTCGCGCGCCCCATGGCGGCGAGCCGCTCCATCAGCGGCAGGGTCGAGGCTTCGTCGGGGAGCGCGAAATAGGCCGAGACGACATTCGGCGTGAAACGCGCGACGAGCTTCAGCCCTTCCCCGGCGAGATGCGCCGCGAAGGCGGCCGGATCGTCCGCCCCGGCGCGGCGGCGCTCAAGCGCTGCGGCGCGCAATGCGGCTTTAAGGGCCAAATCGGCATTAAGGGCGGGATCGGCGTCTGACATCCGGCGGGGCGAGGGCGAGGAAAAAGGGCGTCGGCCGGCGCGCGAGCGGGACGCGGAAATGAAAAGCGCGGGGCCGCAAAAGCCGTGGGATATCGATCCCGGGAACCTACAACGTAGGTGGGCGCCATGTGGCCAAGTCCACGGACAAGGCCAGGGACAGCTCCCTTTGAGATCGATAAGGCCCCGGGGTATGCGATCCAGCACGAGCCCCGCAGCTCCGCGAGACAAATCTAGGCGCTCCGACGCGCGAACGCCAGCCCTCCCGCGACGATTTTCATGCGCCCGTCATTCTTCGGCGCGGCCGCCGCCCGCCAGCTCCTGCGCCACCTCCTCGACGCGCAGGCTCGCCGCGTCGACGGCGGCGACGACGCGCTCGACGAGGCGCGCGCGCTGCCGGGCGGCGTCGGCCGTCTCGGCGCGCAACGCGCCGATTTCGGCGGCGAGCGCCTCGCAGCGGCGCCGTTCCTCGTAAAGCTCGTCGGCGAGGGTCACCGCGGCCATCACGGTCAGGCGCTGGTCGCCCATCTCGCCGAATTTCTCGCGCATGTCGCCGATCTTGCCGTCGACGAGCCGCGCGAGGTCTTCAAGATGAGCCTCTTCACCCTCGCCGCAGGAAACGCGGTAGACGCGTCCGGCGATCTGCATCCCGACCTGAGCCAAAACCGAAAACTCCCCTCGCCGCGCCTCACGCGTCCTGCGCGTCGGCGGCGGCGACGATCTCTCGGATCGCCGCTCCGGCGCTTTTGACCTTGCGGACCACGTCCTCGGCGGCGGCCTCGACCGAGGCGGCGCGCGCGAGCGCGGCGTCGAGCTCGACGGCGAGACGGGAGCGGTCGTCCTGAAGGACGGCGAGCTCCTCCTCGAGGTCTCCGCGCCGTCCGTCGGCCTTGAGCCGGCGCGCGCTCGCCGCCGCGAGCCGTTCAAGGGCCGCCGACAGGCGGCCGAGCGCGTCGTCGAACCGCAGGGACTCGTCCATCCTAAAGAGCTCTTCCCAAAAATCTCTTCGCACTCGTCCGCGGGCGGCGCGCAACACATAGGCACAGGGCGGGCACAGGGCGGCGCCCCACAATCACATTCGCCTATTTGAGCATGTCGCGCCGCCTGCGCAACCCTCAAGCGAGGGAAGGCCGCCTGCGACGCAACGCGACAGCCGCCTGCGATTGACTTTGGCGCCGCAAAATCGTCCAAAGACAAGATCGTCCAAAGACTGGCGCTCCGTGCGCCTGGCGTTCACGTCGTGCGCCAGCTTGAGCGCCCAAGTCTCGCGGCGGCCACAGACCCGCTTTACTCATGTTTGGCGCGAGGTTTCGTCGCTCCGGCCAGATTTTCCGAGATCAGACGCGGGACGAAAAACTGCGAGGCCCGGCCGCGCTTGACGACCTGGCGCGCTTTTCGCGGGAACTTCGCCGGCTTGCCCGGGAAAGGCGGCCCTCATCGTCAAAAACTACGCTAAAAGGCGGAAAAGCAAGTATAAAGCGGCGCGTCAAGATTGACGGCTTCATGGCCGCCGGGACATATGACGACGCCTGCCATTGCCAACATTGCGCTCGAGACCGCTTCAGGCGCCGGGCGAACAGGGAGCTAGGGATGCCGGTCAAAGTCGCGATCAACGGTTTCGGTCGAATCGGGCGCAACGTCCTGCGGGCGATCGCCGAATCCGGCCGCGCCGACGTCGAAGTGGTGGCGATCAACGATCTCGGCCCGGTCGAGACCAACGCGCATCTCCTGCGCTATGATTCCGTGCATGGCCGCTTCCCCGGCGTCGTCAAGGTCGAGGGCAACACGATCGACGTCGGCACCGGCCCGATCAAGGTCACCGCGGTCAAGGACCCCGCCGCCCTGCCGCACAAGGAGCTCGGCGTCGACATCGCGCTCGAATGCACCGGCATCTTCACCGCGCGCGACAAGGCCGCCGCGCATCTTTCCGCCGGGGCGAAGCGGGTTCTCGTCTCGGCCCCCGGCGACAAGGCCGACCTCACCGTCGTCTTCGGCGTCAACCACGACAAGCTCACGGCCGAGCATCTCGTCGTCTCCAACGCCTCCTGCACGACGAACTGCCTCGCCCCCGTCGCCAAGGTTTTGAACGACGCGATCGGCGTCGAACGCGGCTTCATGACGACGATCCATTCCTATACCGGCGACCAGCCGACGCTCGACACCTTCCACAAGGATCTTTATCGCGCCCGCGCGGCGGCCCTCTCGATGATCCCGACCACGACCGGCGCGGCCAAGGCGGTCGGCCTCGTGCTGCCCGAACTCGCCGGCAAGCTCGACGGCTCGTCGATTCGCGTGCCGACGCCGAACGTCTCGGTCGTCGACTTCAAGTTCCTCGCCAGGCGCGCCACCACCAAAGAGGAGATCGCCGAAGCGATCAAGGCCGCCGCCTCCGGCCCGCTCAAGGGAATTCTCGGCTACACGGAGAGCCCGAACGTCTCCTCGGACTTCAACCACGATCCCCATTCCTCGGTCTTCCACATGGACCAGACCCGCGTCATCGACGGGACGTTCGTGCGCGTCCTCTCGTGGTACGACAATGAATGGGGCTTCTCGAACAGGATGATCGACACCGCCGCGGCTATGGGGAAAACTCTATGACGAGATCCGGCCAGACTTCGCCCTTTCCGACCATCGACGACGCGATCCTGACCAACAAGCGCGTGCTTGTCCGCGTCGACCTCAACGTGCCGATGGAGAACGGCCGGATCACCGACCTGACGCGCATCGACCGCGTGCTCGCCAACATCCGCGAGATTTCACAAAAGGGCGCGAAGGTCATCATCCTGTCGCATCTCGGACGGCCGAAGAACGGGCCCGAAGCCGAGACCTCGCTGAAGTCGGTCGCCGTCGCCCTCGAGCATGAACTGGGGCAGATGGTCTATTTCGCCTCGGACTGCGTCGGCCCCGTCGCCAAATCGTCGGTTTCGGCGCTGCGCAACGGCGAGATCCTGCTGCTCGAGAACACGCGCTTCCATCCGGGCGAGACGAAGAACGACCCCGCTTTCGTCAAGGAGCTCGCCGAGCTCGGCGACATCTACGTCAACGACGCCTTCTCGACCTCGCACCGGGCGCACGCCTCGACCGAGGGCATCGCGCACAAGCTGCCGGCCTACGCCGGCCGCACCATGCAGCGCGAGCTCGAGATGCTGACCGGCATGCTCGCCCATCCCGAGCGGCCGATGGCGGCGATCGTCGGCGGCGCGAAAGTCTCGACCAAGCTCGAGCTGCTCGGCAATCTCATGCGCAAGGTCGAGTTCCTGTTCATCGGCGGCGGAATGGCCAACACCTTTCTGGCCGCCTCGGGCAAGAAAATCGGCAAGTCCCTGTGCGAGAACCAGCTCGCCGAGACCGCGCGCAGGATCATGGCCGACGCCGACGAGGCCAACTGCCAGCTGATCCTGCCGGTCGACGCCGTCGTCGCCACGCGATTCGAGCCCAACGCCTCGTGCCGCGCGGTCGACATCGACGCGGTCGGCGACGACGACATGATCCTCGACATCGGACCGCGCACCATCTCGAAGCTCGTCGGCGTGCTCGCCGCGGCCCGCACGGTGGTGTGGAACGGCCCCGTCGGCGCCTTCGAGACGCCGCCGTTCCAGACCGGCACGGTGGCCATCGCCAAGGTGGCGGCGGTGCTGACGCGGACCAAGTCGCTCGAGACCATCGCGGGCGGCGGCGACACCATCGCCGCGCTGAACCAGGCGAACGTCTTCAACGACTTCACCTATGTCTCGACCGCCGGCGGCGCCTTTCTCGAATGGCTCGAGGGCAAGACGCTGCCGGGCGTCGAGGCGCTACGGACACAGAAGGCCGCATAAGCTCATCGTCTCACATGAGGCGCGGCCGCCGGCGCGAAAACGCGCCGGCGGCTTTTTCATGGGCGGCGCAGGCGCGTCAGCAGATATGCGTCAGGCGGCGTCGAAATGGCGGCGCGCCAGGGCGAGGCAGGCGAGAAAGCCGCCGGCGCCGCGCAAGGGATCGGCCTCCTCCACCGCGACGAAGCGTCCCTGCGCCTCAAGGCCGGCGCAGAGCATCAGATTGTCGGCGAGGCCGAAATTTTCGATCGCGCAGCCGGACGCGTCGCGCCGCACGCCGTCAGCCGCTGCGGCGCCGTCAAGGCGCGCGACAAGCGCGCCGGCGCGATGGCTGTAGGCGAAAACGGGCTTGCCCAGCGCCAGCATGAAGCCGAGCTCGAAGGCCGTCCCGGGATCGGCGTGCGGCCCTCGAAACGGCGAGAGGTTGAAAAGCCCGGCGTCGGCCTCATGCATCGCCGCGCAATTGGCGGCGAAGATCGCGCGCGCCGTCTCGCGCGGCGTCGGCGCGCCGGGCGCCTCGACGTCGAAGGGAAACAGGCCGCGAAAGTCCGCCGCCGCGCAGGCCGCCAGCCTGCGCCGCCCGATTTCGGGCGCGTCTGGCAGAAAGACCTCGGGGCCGCCGAGATAAAGGGTTTTCGCCGTCACGCGCGGCGATCCTTCGCGACGATGGCGGGCCTCAGCCGCGCTGCGTGCGCGACAGACCGTCCTTGGCGAGCTGGTTCGAGGCGTCGAAGGAGAGCGCGCGCTGATAGGATTCCATCGCCTTGGCGCGGTCGCCCATTTTCTCATAGGCGAGGCCGAGTCCGGCCCAGGCTTCCGGGTTGCGGTTGTCGACGTTGAGCGCGGCGTTGAAGTCCTCGACCGCCTTGTCATATTTGCCGATGGCGATCAGGCTCTGGCCGCGCGCCAGATAAGGCGCGCCGGCGAAGGGGTCGCGGTCGATGGCGTTGTCGAAGTCGGTGATCGCCTGCGGATGGTTTCCCTGCCGCTGGTAGATGAGGCCGCGCGCGTGGAAGGCCTGGGCGTTTTCAGGATTGATCCTGATCGCCTGGTCGAGATCGCTGTGGGCGGCGTCGAGCGCGCCCTGGGCGCGGCGCAGATTGGCCCGCCCGAGATAGGCCGGGGCGTGATTGGGGTCGAGATCGATCGCCTGGTTGAAATCGGCCATGGCCGCGTCGTTGCGGCCGATCTGGCGATAGGCGAGCGCGCGATTGGTCAGGGCGGAGGCGGAGGGCTGGAGCTTGACCGCCTGCGAAAAATCCGCGATCGCCTCGTTGAAGCGTCCGGTCTTGGCGTAGGCGACGCCGCGGGTGTTATAGGCGTCGGCGCTGCCGGGATTGCGCTGGACGACCTCGGTCAGCGAGGCGATGTTGGCCTGCGCCTCCTGCGGCGACTGGGTCGCGACTTCGGCGACGCCCGCCGTCTTGATGGCGTTGCCGGCCGATTCGCAGCCGGCGAGCGCAAGAGCGATCGCGCCCAGCGCAGACAACCGCAGGAGTCCGACCGAAGACGAGCGGCGGCGCGCCGCCGCGCTCCTGCCACTGGCCGCGTGAACCGTCATCGCCTCGTCCTCTTGGCCTTGTCCTGTCGACGGCGCAGGTTTGCGCCGGGCGGAAATCCTGCGCCGCGCCCGGCTTCGCCGTCAACGATCGAGAATCGAAAGGATCAGCGCATGCCCACCATGGGCTTGGGCTTCATGGGCAGCAGGCCCTCGCGCTGCATCTTCTTGCGGGCGAGCTTGCGAGCGCGGCGAATGGCTTCAGCTTTCTCGCGAGCGCGCTTTTCAGACGGCTTCTCGTAATGGCCGCGCAGCTTCATCTCACGAAAAATGCCCTCGCGCTGCATCTTCTTCTTGAGCGCCTTGAGGGCCTGATCGACATTATTGTCGCGAACGAGAACTTGCACGCAGGAGTCCTTGGCATGAAGGCGGCCACGCCTTGCGCGGTTTGGCCGACCGAATCGACGAAACAGAAAATCGGGCGCTGAAACGGCGCCTGACGTTTGAAGGTCAGCGCATAGCAGCAAGCCGCCTCCCTGTCCAGTCAAGCCTGCGCGCGGCGAAAGGTCTGCGTCAGAGCGCACACGGACCGCCGCGGAATCGCGGTCGCGAGTCTTCGTCGCCCGCCGTGAACGCAAAAACGATGAGGATTCATGTGTTTGGGGACGCCGCGCCTTCAGACATGAAGCGGCGCGCGGAATTCACGGCGCGCGCCCGTTTTAAAGAGAAACGCCGCCATGCTCCGTCACGGCCCGAGATCGTCAAGGCCGATCACGCCGGGTCCGAACCCGGCGCTGATCGGAGCGGTCAATCCCTGATCCGCGTGACATGCCCCATCTTGCGGCCGGGCCTTGCGTCCGACTTGCCGTAAAGATGCAGGCAGGCGCCGGGCGCGCGCAGAAGGTCGCCATAGGCGAAGACGTCGTCGCCGATCAGATTCTCCATCTCGACCTCGCGCCCGTGCCGCCGCGGCGCGCCGAGCGGCCAGCCCGCCACCGCCCTCACATGCTGCTCGAATTGCGAGGTCAAGGCGCCGTCGAGCGTCCAGTGGCCGGAGTTGTGCACGCGCGGGGCGAGTTCGTTGACTTTCAACGCCTCGCCTCCGCCGGACGTCGCCACGACGAACATCTCGACCGCGAGCACGCCGACATAATCCAGCGCCTCGGCGATGCGGCGGGCGAGCGCCACGGCCTCTCCGGCCGTTTCGGGCGCAAGGCGGGCCGGCGCCGTGGTGAATTTGAGGATGTGGTTCTCGTGCCGGTTTTCGCACACGTCATAGGCGGCGAAGGCGCCGTCGAGGCCGCGCGCGGCGACGACCGAAACCTCCTTCGTGAAGGGGACGACCGATTCGAGAATCGCCGGGCCGCCGCCAAGCGAGCGGAAGGTGACGGCGAGATCGGCGCCTTCGCGCACCAGCGCCTGGCCCTTGCCGTCATAGCCGAAGCGGCGCGTCTTGAGGATCGAGGGCCGCCCGAGCTGAGCCACGGCGCGGGCCATGGCGCCCGCGTCGTCGACCCGCATGAAGGGCGCGACGGCGACGCCGAGCGAAGCGAGAAACTCCTTCTCGACCAGACGGTCCTGCGTCGCGGCGAGCGCGGCCGGGCTCGGCCGCACGGGGCGCAGTTCGTCGAGAAGGGCGGCGGTCCGCGCCGGCACGTTCTCGAATTCATAGGTCACGACGTCGACCGCCGCGGCGAAAGCCGCCAGCGCCGTCTCGTCGTCATAGGCGGCGACGGTGCGCGCGGCGCAGACGTCGAAGGCCGGACTGTCCGCCTCGGGCGCATAGACATGGACGCGAAGGCCAAGACGCGCGGCGGCGAGCGCGAGCATGCGGCCGAGCTGTCCGCCGCCCAGCACGCCGACGGTCGCGCCGGGCGCGAGCGCTTGGGCGGAGAGAGGGGGAAGCATGCGCCTAGACCTCGCGCTCGGGTTCGAGCCCGACGGCCTGGGTCTGCGCCTCGCGCCAGGCGAACAGGCGCGCGTCGAGCGCCGGATCGCCCAGCGCCAGAATGGAGGCGGCGAGCAGGGCGGCGTTGACCGCGCCCGAACGCCCGATCGCCAGCGTGCCGACCGGCACGCCCGCCGGCATCTGCACGATCGAGAGCAGCGAATCCTGCCCCTTCAGCGTCTTGCTTTCGACCGGCACGCCCAGCACCGGCAGCGGCGTGAGGGCCGCGGTCATGCCGGGCAGATGCGCCGCGCCTCCCGCCCCCGCGATGACCACGCGGAAGCCCGCGGCCTTGGCGTTGCGGGCGAAGTCGTAAAGGCGCTGCGGCGTGCGATGGGCCGAAACGATCTTGGCCTCATAGCCGACGTCGAGCTCTTCGAGCATCGCGCAGGCGAACCGCATCGTGTCCCAATCGGACTGACTGCCCATGATGACGGCGACGGGTCTCGTTGGAGCGATCACGGCGGCTTTGGCGGGAGCGTTGGAGAAGCGAGGGGCATAGACCAAGGCGCCGCGCCGCGCAAGGCCGCGGCCCCGCCGCGCGGCGTCCCATTCGGCCTGCCGCGCGAGATGCACAACATTTCGTCAAACTTTGCGGATGATAACAGGGTCACAGCGGCCGCGACGGCCGAGCACACGCCCAAGCCAGGACCCATGCGCCTCCCGAAACCGACGCCGCCCCGGCGCTCCGCCACACCCTTTTTCCTTTCGCGGCCCGCGCGCCTTCTCCTGGCGCTCGCGCCGCTCGTCGCCGCGGCGCCGGCGGCGGCCGCGCCGGCCGGCGTGCAGGTCGCCTCGCTCAACCCTTTCGCCGAACTGTTCGACCTGTTTCAGGAGCCCGCCACGAAGCGGCGGATCGTCGCCTGGAACGAGCCGCAGGACGCCGGCACGATCGTGGTGCGCACGAGCGAGCGCAAGCTCTATTATGTGCTCGGCGACGGACGCGCGATCCAATATGGCGTCGGCGTCGGCCGCGAGGGCTTCACCTGGTCGGGCACGAAGAAGATCACCGCGATCAGGGAATGGCCGGCCTGGACGCCGCCGCCCGAAATGCTGAAGCGCCGCCCCGACCTGCCGCGCCACATGAAGGGCGGGATCGACAATCCGCTCGGCGCGCGGGCGCTCTATCTCGGTTCGAGCCTCTATCGCATCCATGGTTCGAACGAGCCCGAGACCATCGGCGCGGCGGTCTCTTCGGGCTGCATCCGCATGACCAATGACGACGTCGTCGACCTCGCCGAGCGCGTCAAGGTCGGCACGAAGGTGATCGTCGAGCTGTAGCGCTGACGGCGCGGCGCGCAAGTTTCACAGGCGCCGCGCGATCACCTCCATGCACACCCTGTAGCGTTCGCTCACCGCGTACTCCGCCGGTTCGAACCCGTGTTCGCGCAGCAGCGCATAGAGCCGGCGGCGCGAAAAATTGTGGTAGTGCTCGATCTCGCCCCAATAGGGATTGACCTTGTTGGCGTGCAGCAGCCGCCAGGTCATCGCCTCCATGTTGGGCATGGAGAGCAACAGCGCGCCGCCCGGGCGCAACAGGCGCCGCGCGGCTTCGAGCCCCTGACGCGGAAACGGCATGTGCTCGAGCACGTCGGCCATGCTGACGACGTCGAAGGGCTCATGCGCCTCGATCGTCTCGACGCTCGCGCAATGCGCCTCATAGCCAAGGGAGCGCAGGGTCGCGACATTGTCGGCGCGCAGGTCGAGGCCGACGGGCGTGAAGCCCCATTCCTCCGCGGCGAACAGCAGGGAGCCGTCGCCGAAGCCGACGTCAAGCCAGCGCCCCTCGCCCACGTGGCGCGCCACCCGCTCCACCATTCGTCCGGCGATCGGCCGCTTGCGCTCCATGTCATGGCCGACGCTCTGGCCCGGATGGGTCTTCGAGAACACGATTTCGCAGGCCGCTTCGTCGAACCAGCCGTCCGTGAAGACATGGCCGCAATCGCCGCATTCGCGCCAGTTCATGACCGAAGGCAAGGCAGGCTGGTAAAGCGCATGGCGCGTGCAGTCGGCGCCGAGGACGAGCGGAATGTTTTCGCCGCCGCAAAGCGGACAGGCGACATAGGGCGTGCGGGAGACAAGCGTGGGCTTCGTCGGCGCTTCGCCTCCGGCGACGTCGATGGCGCGCGGCGTCTCGCCGGCGCTGTGGAGGTCCCACATGGCGCAAAGCGCCGCCTCGAAATCGCGCGCGTAGCCCGGCGCGTCGAACAGCGGCGCCGTGAGCCGGCCGGCGGCGAGCCGGCTCCGAAATTCGCGCAATTCGCCCGCGCCTTCATGCGCGAAACGCAGCGCCATGCGCTCATAGACGTCGAGCGAGGGCGCGACGAGCTCGGGCAGCCCGACCGCATGGAGCAGGCTCGCCGCCGCCCGGCCGGCGAAGGTTTCGCCGATGCAGGTCAGCACCGGCAAGCCGGCCCACAGCGCGTCGCTCGCCGTGGTGTGGGCGTTATAGGGCAGCGTGTCGAGGAAAAGATCGGCGAGCCTGTGGCGGGCCAGATGCTCGGCGCCCGCGAGCTTCGGCGCGAAAACGAGGCGCTGCGGATCGACGCCGCGCCTTTCCGCCTCGCGGCGCAGATTGTCGACCGCGCGCGGGTTGGAATCGAGCAGCCACAATACGGCCCCGGGCGTCGCCGACAACAGGCGCATCCAGACGTCGAAGAACGCCGGCGTCAGCTTGTAGCTGTTGTTGAAGCAGCAGAACACGAAGCCTTCGTCGGGCAGGCCGCATTGCGCGCGCGTCGGCGCAGGCTCGGCGATCCGCCGCGTCGGGTCGTTCGGCTGGTAGCAATGCGGCAGCCGCACGAGTTTTTCGCTGAAGGCCGCGTCGAGGGCCCGCGGCGCGACCACGGGATCGACGATGGCGTAGTCGATGAAATCGGCGCCGGTCGTGCCGGGATAGCCGAGAAAGCTCGCCTGCACGGGCGCGGGGCGCATCGCCAGAATCGACAGCCGCGCGCCGGCCGTATGGCCCTTGAGATCGACGAGCACGTCGACGCCGTCGGCGTGAATGCGCCGCGCCGCCGCCTCGTCAGACAGATCCGAAACGTCGATGAAATGGTCGAAGGCCGCGCGCAGGCGCAGTCCCATTTCGCTGCGGTCGTCCGGCCCGTGCGAATAGGCGAAGGTCTCGAAGCGCGCGCGGTCGTGCAGCTCGAACAGCCGCGCCGCGAGCACGGCGGTGGCGTGGCGGCCGAAATCGTTCGAGAGATAGCCGACCCGCAGCCGTCCCTTTATGTCGCGCGGCGGGGGCGGGCCGAAGTCGAGCGGCCGCCCGGGGACGTCCCGCGCCGCCGACCGCGCGATCTCAAGCTGCTGCGCCGGACTCGTCGCAAGGCTGAGCGGCGAAAAGGCGTCAAGACGCTCGCCCGCGTCGGCGCGCGCCAGAAGCTCGGCCTCTTCGGCCGCGAGCCCGTCCCAGTCGCAGAGGATGCGGCGCTTGTGATGCAGCCAGCTTCTGACGCGGGTCAGGCCCGGGTCGATCTGGAGCGCGCGGGCGTAGCTCGCCACGGCCTCGTCGAGCCGGCCGAGCCGCTCCATCGCCGCGCCGAGATTGGCGTGGGCGGCGGCGAGGTCGGGACGCAGCCTCAAAGCCTCCGCATAGGCTTCGGCCGCAGCCTCATAAGCGCGCCGCCCCTGAAGCGCGTCGCCGAGATTCACATAGGCTTCGGCGAAGCTCGGCCGCAACGCGACGGCGCGGCGAAACGCTTCGGCGGCGGGGCCCGGCCGTCCAAGCTCCTTCAGGATCACGCCAAGGGCGAAACAGGGATCGGCGGCGTCGGGCCGCGCGGCGGCCACAGATTCGCAAAGCGCCAGCGCCTCGAACGGCCGGCCGAGCCGGCGCAGGACATGGGCCGCGTTGACGGCGGCCTCGACAAAGGCCGGATTGAGCGCATGGGCGCGGCGATAGGCCTCGAGCGCCTCGTCGAGCCGCCCGAGATCTTCGAGCGCCGCGCCCCGGTTCGAATGTCCCTGCGCGAAATCGCCGTCGAACAGAAGCGCGCGCTCGGCGGTCGCGAGCGCCTCGCCCGGACGCTTCAGCGCGCGCAGGATCGCCGACAGGTTGGAGAGCGCCTCGACATAGGCCGGCCGCGCGGCCACCGCCTCGGCGACGAGCTCGGCCGCTTCTTCATGCGCGCCGCGTCCATGGGCGATGAGCCCGAGATGGTGCAGGCAGAGCGGATCGCGCGGCGCGGCGGCGAGACGGGCGCGGTACAGCGCCTCGGCCGCTTCGCCCCTGCCCGCGCGCAAGAGCTCCTGCGCGAGGGCGAGGCCCTGCGCGTCGAGAGCGTCGTCCGGCGCCTCGCCCCGTCCGCATTCCGCCAAAGCGCCCTGTCCGCCCATGCCGCCAACGTCCTTTTCGAGATCGACCCGAAAGGACGCTAAGGCCCGAAGCTTGCGCGAGGCGGACGTCGCGGCGCGCGTTCGGCTTCGCCTGAAGCGAACGCGCGCCGCGTTTTCCGGCGTTGCGCCGTCAGAACGGCAGGTTGAACACGCGGCCGGGAATGAGCTCGCCGCGCTCGACCGCGCCGATGGCGACGACCACGCCGCCGCAGGCCGCATAGGCCGAGCCGTCGAGCGGCGCGTCGGCGCCGCGCAGCAGGATCGACTGGCCCCGGCGCAGGCGAGCGGCCGCGTCGCGGTCGACGCTGACGCGGGTCAGCTCCATGAGGCCAGCCTCGACGCGGCGCATGGCCTGCGCGCCGCCGTCCTCGAGCTCGGCGAGCGTCACGGCGTCGGCTTCGAGGAACGGGCCGACGCGCGTGCGGCGCAGGGCGCAGACATGGCCATGGCAGCCGAGCAGGCGGCCGAGGTCGCGGGCGATGGCGCGCACATAGGTGCCCTTGCCGCAGCGCGTCTCGAACACGGCCTCCTCGCCGTCGAAGCTCGTGAGGTCGAGGGCGTGAATCGTCACCGGCCGCGCGGCGAGTTCGACCGTCTCGCCGTCGCGGGCGATGTCATAGGCGCGCTCGCCGTTGATCTTGATGGCGGAATAGGCCGGCGGCGTCTGCGCGATCGTGCCGACGAAGCGCGGCAGAAAGTCGAGAATCGCCTCCCGCGTCGGCCGGTCAGTCGACTGGGCGACGACGCGGCCGTCGGAATCGTCGGTGTCGGTCTCGGCGCCGAAGCGCACGGTGAAGCGATAGGCCTTTTCGCCGTCCTGCACGAAGGGCACCGTCTTGGTGGCTTCGCCAAAGGCGACGGGCAGGATGCCGGAGGCGAGCGGGTCGAGCGTGCCGGCGTGGCCCGCCTTCTTCGCGTTGAAAAGACGCTTGAGGCGCGAGACGGCGTGGGTCGAAGTCATGCCGACCGGCTTGTCGAGCACCACCCAGCCGTCAATGTCGCGCCGGTTCGAACGGGGCGCGCTCATGCCCGGCGATCCGACGCGACATCGCGTTCGCGCACGTTTCCGGCGTCGTCGGGAGACGACAGATCCTGCTTCACCTTGGGTGAATTCAGGAGCGCGTCGATCTTGCCGCCATAGTCGAAGCTCGGATCGGGCTTGAAGCGCACGTCCGGAGCAAAGCGCAGGTTGACGCGCCGCGCGATCTCGCCGCGCAGGAATTTCTTGTGGCGGTCGAGCGCGGCCAGGATCTCGGGCGCGCGCTCGCCGCCGAGCGGCATGACATAGACGGTGGCGAGCTTGAGGTCCGGGCTCATGCGCACGTCGGGCACGGTGACGACGCGGCCCTCAAGGTCGGGATCGTCGATCTCGCCGCGAGTCAGAAGCTCGGACATGGCGTGGCGCACGAGCTCGCCCACGCGCAGCATTCTCTGCGAGGGCGCTCCGCCCTGCTGATGATGGACTCTGGACACTTTTCAAGAACTCCGGCGCTTCTTCAGCGCTCCTCTTGGGGCTGCTTTTCGCCCCCAAACTCGATCAGGCGGCCAATGGCGCCGGTCGCCGCGTTTCGGGACCTCGCCTCGGCCTCGCGCCGCGGGGCGTTCCCGTCCTGCGGCCTTGGGCCTTTCCTGAACTGGCGACGGAGCGTCGGGTTTCCCGGCTCGTCCGCAGGGTTCGCCAGGTTTTTTTGGCGACGGCGCCGCGGCCGGGAGAAGGCCGGCGAAGGCGTCGCCTTCCCCGGCCCGTCGGCCTCCCGCCGGACGCGCCCGCCGCTCCAGCGCCCGCCCTAGAGCGTGCGCTGGATCTCCTCGACGCGGTAGCACTCGATGACGTCGCCGACGCGCATGTCCTGATAGTTCTCGAAGGCCATGCCGCATTCGGTGCCGGCGTTGACCTCCTTGACCTCGTCCTTGACGCGCTTGAGCGTCGAGAGCTTGCCCTCGTGCACCACCACATTGTCGCGGATGAGGCGCACATTGGCGCCCCTCTCGACCCTTCCGTCGGTGACGAGGCAGCCCGCGACCTTGCCAACCTTCGAGATGTGGAAGATCTGGAGAATTTCGGCGTTGCCGAGCATCTCCTCGCGCAGCGTCGGCGAGAGCATTCCCGACAGCGCCGCCTTCACGTCGTCAACGAGGTTGTAGATAATGTTGTAGTAGCGGATTTCGAGGCCCGCCTGCTCGGCCGCGAGACGCGCCTCCTTGTGCGCGCGCACGTTGAAGCCGATCAGCGCGGCGCCCGAGGCTTCGGCCAGCGTCACGTCGGATTCGGTGATGCCGCCGACGCCGGCGAGGATGACGCGGGCGGCCACCTCGTCGGTGTTGAGCTTTTCGAGCGTCGCCACGATCGCCTCGACCGAGCCCTGCACGTCGCCCTTGATGACGAGCGGGAACTCCTTGCGGCCGGCGGTCTTGAGCTGGCTCATCATGTCGACGAGCGAGCCGCGCGCCAGATTGCCGCGCGCGGCCGCAGCCTCGCGCTTCTGGCGCTCGCGATAGGCCGCGATCTCGCGCGCCCTCGCCTCGTTCTCGACGACGGCGATGCGGTCGCCGGCCTCGGGCGAGCCCGAAAAGCCCAGCACCTCGACCGGGGTCGAGGGGCCGGCCTCCTGCACGTTCTGGCCCTTGTCGTCGATGAGGGCGCGCACCTTGCCCCACTGCGAGCCGCCGACGATCAGATCGCCGACGCGCAGCGTGCCGCGCTGGACGAGCACGGTCGCGACCGGACCGCGACCCTTGTCGAGGCGGGCCTCGATCACCGAGCCTTCGGCCGCGCGGTCGGGGTTGGCCTTGAGGTCGAGCAGCTCGGCCTGCAGGGCGATGAGGTCGACGAGCTTGTCGAGATTGGTCTTCTTCGTGGCTGAAACCTCGACTTCGAGCGTTTCGCCGCCGAGCGACTCGACCTGCACCTCATATTGCAGAAGCTCGCTGCGCACGCGCTCGGGCTTGGCGTCAGGCTTGTCGATCTTGTTGATCGCCACGATGATCGGCACGCCGGCGGCGCGGGCGTGCGAGATCGCCTCCGCCGTCTGCGGCATGACGCCGTCGTCGGCCGCGACGACGAGGACCACGATGTCCGTCACCCTGGCGCCGCGGGCGCGCATCGCCGTGAAGGCGGCGTGGCCGGGCGTGTCGATGAAGGTGATCGGCAGGCCGTTGCCGGCGACGATCTGATAGGCGCCGATGTGCTGGGTGATGCCGCCGGCTTCGCCCGAGACGACGTTGGCGTGCCGCAGCGCGTCGAGCAGCGACGTCTTGCCGTGGTCGACATGCCCCATGATGGTCACGACCGGCGGACGCGAGACGAGATGCTCGTCGGCGTCGGGCTGGTCGAACAGGCCCTCCTCGACGTCCGATTCGGCGACGCGCTTGACGGTGTGGCCGAGCTCCTCGGCGATCAGCTGGGCGGTGTCGGCGTCGATCACGTCGGTGATCTTGGCCATCTGGCCCTGCTTCATCATGAGCTTGATCACGTCCACCGCGCGCTCCGACATGCGGTTGGCGAGCTCCTGGATGGTGATCGTCTCGGGCAGGACGACCTCGCGCGAGAGCCTCTCCTTCGTTTCGCTGACATGGCCCTTGAGGCGCTGCGTGCGGCGGCGGAACGCGGCGATCGAACGCGTGCGCTCGTCGTTGTCGCCGGTCGCGCTGGCGACCGTCAGGCGGCCGCGGTTCTTCTGCTCGGCGCCCTTGACGGGACGCGCCAGGACGACCTTCGGCGGCGGCGCGGCCGGACGGCGCACGACGCGCTTGTCGTCCTCGGCCGGACGGGCCGCGACGGTCGCCTGGGGCTGCGCGGCGCCGCCCGGAACGGGCGGTCTGCGCAGGATCGGCGCGCCCGCCGGGGCGGGCTCGCCGCCGGCGAGGCGGCGCTTCGCCTCCTGCTCCGAGCGACGCTTCGATTCGGCCTCGGCGAGGCGGCGGGCCTCTTCTTCTTTCTTGCGCGCTTCGGCGGCGGCGCGCTCCTCGCGCTCGCGCGCTTCGCGTTCTTCGCGGGCCTTGGCTTCGGCTTCGGCGCGACGGCGCGCCTCGATCTCGCGCTCATGCGCGCCTTCGAGCGCGCGCGAGCGGGCCTCGCGCTCCTCGTCGGTCAGGGTGCGCAGGATGACGCCTGAAGGATGGCGCTGCTGTCCCTGGCGTCCGGCCGGAGCCTGCGAACGCGCCGCGGCGCCGGC
>NZ_JBGAHM010000048.1:0-18846 GCF_044226135.1 Methylocella sp.
GCGATCGCCGCGTCATTGCCTGACGCGATGATGGCGCCGCGCAGGAGATCCTCGACGCGGATGCGGCTGTGGACCGCCGCGAACATGCTCGACGAGCGGGACGGCGCGCCGCCGGTGCGCCAGGCGTTTTCGCTCACCGTATAGACGTCGTCGAGTTTTACGCGTCCGGCCGCGAGTTCGTCGAAGACGACTTCGGCCGTCATGATCTTGACCGTCGACGCGGGGACGACCGGCGCGTCGGCGTTCTTCTCGAACAGAACGCTTCCGGTGCCGACGTCGACGAGAAAGGCGCTGGGCGCGCTCGTGTCGATCGTCTGCGCGCGCGCAGCGCCAGCCGGCAGCAGGCTGGCGACGAGCAGCGCCGCGCCAAGGCCGGCGGTCCTCGCGCGGGGGCGCGCCCCGCGCGATCGGTCGCCCATGAGACCCGAATTGCCCATGAGACTCGACTCCGGACGAACGAGCCGTTTCACCGGCGGCGCGGACATGTCCGCGCCGCGCCGCGGCGAGCTCTTTTATCTTCGCGCCAGAATACAGCGTCGAAGTCGCCTTGGGGTAAACGCCGGCGTAATTTTTTGCTTGAAAACGGCGCCGCGTACGGCCCGGCCATGCGCTGGCGCGTCAGCGCGCGGATTTTGTCAGCTTCGCCATGTCGACGCGCCTGCCCGAGGCCGCGTCCGAGGGGCGCATGGGCGGCAGCGGCGCGGAGGCGAGACGCCGGGCCGCATGCGGCATGGCCTCTTCGGGCGATTCGTCTTCGGCGGCGACGGCGTCCTTCTGGCGGCGCGACGGCGCGGGAACGGCTGCGGCCGACGCGGCCGCCGCGAGCGCCGCGCGGTCCTCGCGTTCCGGCACTGCGACAGGCGCGAGCGAGGCGGTCTGGACGGGGAAGCCGGCCTGGGCGGTCATGACCGGCGCTTCGTCGTCGAGCCTCGCCGGACCGTCGTCGCGCAGCGTCGCCATGAGCTTTTCGTCATCGGATCCCTGCAGGCCGGCGGGAGCGAGATACTCGACCTTCACGCGCGCCGTGCCGACGCTCTTGAAATCCAGCGCGGCGGCCGTGCGCTGCGACACGTCCATGATCCGGTTTTCGTGGAACGGCCCGCGATCGTTGACGCGGACCACGATCGAGCGGTGGTTTTTCAGATTGGTGACGCGGGCGTAGCACGGCAGCGGCATGGTCGGATGGGCCGCCGAGACGGAGTCGCGGTCGTAGATCTCGCCGTTGGCGGTGCGCCGGCCATGAAAGGCCTCGCCGTACCAGGAGGCGAGGCCGACGCCCGAAAAGCGCTTCTCGCTCGGATAATAGGTCTTGCCGGCGACCGTATAGGGCTTGCCGACCATGTAGACGCCGCCGCCGCGCGGCACGGGCTCGCCGTCGGCGATCACGCGCGGGCTCGCCTTCCCATATTTGGACGATGGGAAATATTCCTTGGATGAGGCGGCGATCCTCTTGCCCATGGGCTGCTGCGCGCATCCGCCGAGCGCGGCGCCGGCGCCGGCCACGGCGACGATCAGGAGGCGGCGCGGAGCACGGGATTTCTTGACGGCGACGACCAGTGACGACAGGCGGCCCAGCGTGACGGCTCGGGGCAGGAAGGTCGAGGGCCAGTTCGCCAGCATGCGTTTATCCTGTCTTATCCGCGGTCTTCCAGAAGGTCGCCCGGGAGCTGGTCAGATGGTCGAACGCGACGTTGCATTCTCGCTATTTCCGAAGGCTTAACGGTCATGGCGCGCTCCGACAATATGCACGCGCCCTTGCGAAAAGGGACTGAAAACTCAACGCCCGCGGCGACCGCAAGGCCTCTCGCAGGGTGTTTATAGCTAAAATTTTATTTATATCTCAAATGGTTGCGCAAAAATGCAACAGCTGTTGGAAATCGCGCCGGCGCATCATTCAACGCTGTGATTTGTTAAGCATGAAATAACACAGCATGGTAAACAGCCGCGCTCCGCCCCCGCGCGTCAGACATTTTCGGCGCCGGCGCGAAGAAAGCCCGAAAGCCGCCGCTCCAGCGCCGCAGCGTCGGCGGTCTCGCACTCCCAGATCGTCAGCACGCGCCATCCGAGCGCGGCGAGCGCGGCGGCCGCGGTTTCGTCGCGGGCGCGGTTGCGCGCGATCTTCGCGCGCCAGTAAGCCGCGTTGGTTTTGGGCGCCCGCGCGCCGCGCCGGCAGTCGTGGCCATGCCAGAAACAGCCATGGACGAACACCGCCGCGCGCCGCCCCGGAAAGACGAGGTCCGGCGATCCGGGCAGATCAGCGCGATGCAGCCGGAACCGGAAGCCGAGGCGATGCGCGAGCGAACGCACGAGCCGTTCGGGCCGGGTGTCCTTCGACTTCACCGCGCGCATCGTCGCGCTGCGCAGGGCGTCGACGCAGGCCTCAGGGACCGGCAAAGGCGCGGCCTTGCGCGTCACGCCGCGTCCATCGCGCGCCGCGCATGGATGAGCGCAGGCTCAAACAGGCGCCGGGCGAGATGGCTGACGACGGGGGCGACCACGCCGTCGCCCATCAGATGATAAGCGTCATTGTAATTGGCCGGCAGCTTGTAGTCCTCGGGCAGGCCCATCAGCCGCGCGGCCTCGCGCGCCGAAAGCAGCCGCGAGCGCAGCCGGTCCGCCTCGACGCTGAGGATGATCTGGCGGCTCGACCCGCCGGCCGGCGTGCGCAGGCAGCCGGCGAGTCCGTCGAAACGCGCCTCCGCCCGCTGCGCGCGCCGGCCGTCCGGGCCCGTCCGCGTGCGGCGATAGACGGCGCCGACGATCCGGCCGGAGCGCCCCGCCTCGGCACGCGCGGCGTCGAGCTTCGCCAGCGTGCGCGGGCTCATCAGCGCGACGAGCCGCTGCGTGTCGGCCTCGGGGCGCCAGTCGACGCCGGCGTCGTCTTCAAGACTGTCGGCGAGCTGTCGCGTGCGCTGCGGCGGCGCGGGCAGGCGCCACCAGACGAAAGCCTCGCGGGCCCGGGGCGGCAGCGCCGCATAGGCGGCCCGCACCGCGGCCGGCTGAGACGCGTCGGGCCCTTCTGCGACGAGGTGCGGCGGCGGCGAGAGCCCGCCGCGCATGGCGAGCAGGAAGAAGCGCGGACGCGACTGGGGCACGAACAGCGCGGCGTCGACGATCATGGCGCCATAGACATAGCCGGTCCGACGAAAGGCGTCGCAAAGCGCGGCGAAATCCGCGCCGCCATTCGAGCTGAGCGTTCCCACGACATTCTCGATCATGACGAGGTCGGGTTCGCGCCTTTGCGCGGCGAGCGCCTCGATCAGGCGCCAGAACGCGAAAAACGTCCCGCTGCGCTTGCCCTCGAGCCCGGCGCGGACGCCTGCGAGCGAAAGATCCTGACACGGGAACGACGCCCAGGCGAGCGCCGCGCGCTCACCGGGCAGGTCGGCGACGGCAAGCGCGCCGACGTCGCCTTCATGCAGCTCGGCGGCGCCCCAGTGGGCGCGGTACGAAACGCATTTTCCGGGATCGACGTCATTGGCGAATCGACACCGCCATGTCTCGCCGAGCCCTGCGCGCGCCATGCCGGCGCCCGCGAAAAACTCCAGGAAGTCCCAGCGCATCACCTCTCCCGCTCCGCGCGGAGCGGCGCCGAAAAGCGCCATTGGCGACCCCGGCAGGGTTCGAACCTGCGACCTGCCGCTTAGAAGGCGGCTGCTCTATCCAGCTGAGCTACGGAGTCCGGCCAACGGCGCGCCGCCGCGACTCGCCGCCTGAGTTTGCGCGAAGTCGCGCGGCCATTTCAAGGCCGGGACGCGGGCGCGGCGATTTTGGCCCGGCTCGGCCTCAATGCGTCCAGGGGCCAAGCCGCGTCGAGCGGAAATTGTCCGAATAGGAGACGATGCGCCGCCGATGCGGCGGCGGCTCCTCGACGCGATAGGCGATTCCGTTGCGCGTCGCATAGGCCACGGCCTCGTCTTTCTCGGCGAAGCGCAGCTTGACCTGGCTTTTCATGTCGCCCGACCCGGTCCAGCCCATCAGCGGATCGATTTCGCGCGGCTCGGAGGGTTCAAATTCGAGGACCCACCCCTTGGTGCGCGCGGTCCCCGACTGGGTGGCCGTCTTGGACGGCTGATAGATGCGGGCGGTCATGACGGCGATCCAGATCCCTTCGCGTTCCGCATGGCCGGCGCTTGCGCGCCGCGCCGGCTGGTCGGGGCAGCAGGATTCGAACCTGCGACCTGAAGTTCCCAAAACTTCCGCGCTACCAGACTGCGCTATGCCCCGTTTCGCCGTTTGACGACGGCGCTTTTGGCTATCATGGGCGGCCCCGGCAAACAAGATCGCGCCGGAGCGCGTTGACGCCGAAATATCCCCCGGTATATGGCTGGAGCCTCGCGCGGCTTTCGGCCGAAGCGACATGCGGCGTGCGCAGGCCGCTCCGACTTCACACGGCGTGCGGCTTGCGCGTCGCGACAGGATGCGTCCGATGCGGTCTGTTTCAGCGGCGCATGTCGCCCTTGTCCTCGCCCTGCTCTCGCCGTTCTTCGCAGCCGACGGGGCCTCCGCCGAAAACGCGAAGCCGGCGCGCGCGCGAACGGTCGAATTTGTCGTCTCTGGCGCAGTCAGGGCCGAGAAGACCTTCGACGCCGCGGCGCTCGCCGCCCTGCCCAGAACCACGGCCGAAGTCGTCTATGCGGGCGGCGGCGAGGTCCGCCGCCAGCGATTCTCCGGCGCCCTCCTGTGGGACGTCCTCAATGCGGCGGGGCTCGCGCTCGACCCGAGCGTCCACAACGACGCCCTGCGCAAGGTCGTGACGATCTCGGCGAGCGACGGCTATGAGGTCGCGCTTTCGGTCGGGGAGATCGACCCTGCCTTCGGCGCGGCGCCGGTCATGGTCGCCTATGAGGCGGACGGAGCGCCGCTCGGCGACTCAGGCTTCGCGCGCCTCGTCGCTCCGGGAGACAAGCGGCCGGGGCGGTTCGTGTCCAACATCGCGCGCATCGAGGTCCGCGACGCGACGAAGCCCTGACGCCGCCCGCTCACTTGCCAAGGTCGGCGTGGACGACCGCATCGCCGATCTTCACGCCGATGCGGGCGGCGACGCCGCCATTGATCTCGAGCACGGCGTGGGCCGGCACGCGCGAGGACAGGACACGCTGCGAGAGCGGCTCGGCGTTCTCGATCAGCGCGACGACCTTGCCGGTCGGGCCGATGAAGATCATGTCGAGCGGAATCAGCGTGTTCTTCATCCACATGTTGACGACGCCGTCGCTGTCGAAGTCGAACAGCATGCCGTGGTTCTGTGGCATCGCGCGGCGGAACATCAGCCCGCGCTCGCGGCCGGCCTCCGTGCGCATGACCTCCACCTCGAAGGCGTGCCGGCCCGAGGCGGTGACGATGGCCAGCGGCTCAAGCGCCGCCCTCGCCTCTTCCGCCCTCGCCTCTTGGGCGCGTGGCGCCAAACCGACGAAAGCGGCCATCACGCAGCAGAAAAGGACGGCCGGCATCCGCCGCCCCGCCTGACAGCGCGCGCGAGATCCGGCGCCGTCGCGCCGCGGCCCGAGGTTCGTCATCGATCGTTCGCCCTTCCCTGTCATCGCCTCCGCCTTCATGAGGCGAAGGGCTGCAGGATGTCGCCGATGTCGCCGCGCAACACAAGGTCCGCCTGCGAGTCGAGCGGCGTCGCCTCTCCGTTGACGATCACGAGGCGCGCGCCGCGCTCCTGGGCGAGAGAGGGAAAGGACGCCGCCGGATAGACGACGAGGGACGAGCCGATGGCGAGGAAGAGGTCGCAGGCGACCGTCGCCTGATAGGCGCGCGCCATCGCCTCCTGCGGCATCGGCTGTCCGAAGGAGATGGTCGCCGATTTCACGAAACCGCCGCAGGCCGCGCAGACCGGCGCGACGCCGCTCGCGTCGAAGTCGCGACGGATCGGCCCGAGTTCGTGGCGCGCGCCGCAGGACAAGCATTTCGCATAGGAGCCGTTGCCATGCAGCTCGATGATCCTGTCGTCCGGCGCGCCCGAGGCCTGGTGCAGATTGTCGATGTTCTGGGTGATGATCGCGCTCGCCTTGCCCGAAGCGACGAGATTGGCCAGAGCGTAATGGCCCCGCCCCGGCGCCGCGTGAGCGTAAATGTCGTCGAGCTCGAATTTGCGCCGCCACGCCTCCTCGCGCATCAGGACGTCCGCGACAAACGCGTCGAAGGCGATCGGCCGCAGGCGAATCCACGGCGAGTCCTTCGAGCGGAAATCCGGCACGCCGCATTCGGTCGAAACGCCCGCGCCCGTGAAGGCGACGACCCTGTCCGCCTCCTCGACGGCGGCGACGAGCGCCTCGCGCGCTTCGTCAAGATCAGTCACGAGCGCCATGGCGCCTCTTTTCATTGCGGGTCGTGAATAAAAAGTGAGCTTCGCTTCGCCCGCGTCCGACTGGACAGCGTTTGGCCGAAGCTCTATCGACGCCTGCACTTGACGGAAGCTTTTGAACCGACAGATTCATCATGGCGAGAAAGATCACTGTTCCTGCTCGATTTTTGGCGATGCTCGCAATCGTCGGCCTGATCGTGTGGCTTGAGATCAAGCGTCCCTTCCCCGCGTTCCGCCTCGCGACCTTCGCCTCCGCGACGGTTTTTCTCGGCGCGCTCGCGGCCATGATGCGCGGACGCGCCCGCGACGTCTGCCTCAGCCTGACGGCGGTCGCCTTCGGCCTTGCCGCCGCCGAAGGCGTGGCGCGCGCCATGGAGCCGGCCGGCGGCCTCACCATAACCCGCGGCTGGTCCGTGCGCCAACCGGTCCTCGGCTGGGGCCCGGAGAAGGCCGGAACCTACCATGCCGAAAAGCGCGGCCCGAAGGGCGAGCTGACCTATAAGGCCGACTATACCATCGGCCCCGATCTGACGCGCCGCGTCCTGTCCGCGACCGACGGGCCGACCATCGTCTTTTTCGGCGACTCCTACACCTTCGGCGACGGCGTGCAGGACGACGAGACGCTGCCGCAGCGTCTTTCCGACCTGTTCGACCGCAAGCGCCGGGTCGTCAACGTCGCCTTCACCGGCTATGGGCCGCAGCAGTTCCTGCGCGCCATGGAGACGGCGCGTTTCGACGCCATCATCGGGCCGGATCCCAAGGTCTTTATCTTTCTGACGGCGCCGTGGCACGCCGAGCGCACCGGCTGCAAGGCCTATTGGACCGCGCGTTCGCCGGCCTATAGGATCGACGAGCATGGCAAGCTCGTCTTCGCCGGCCAGTGCTTCGACGGCCCGGGCCTCGCCGTTCGCGAATGGCTGCAGGATTCGTCCCTGTTCAGCACGCTCGCGGAGCCATTCCGGCATCGCGTCAGCCATGACGACGTCGAGCTTTACGTGCGCGTTCTCGAAGAGGCCGTGAAAATGGCCAAAGAGAAATATCACGTCCCCACGATCATCCCCTATCTGCGCGTCCCGAAGGATTATCTGGCTTCAACCGGCTTTACGGACGAGTCGATCATGGAGCGCCTGCGCAAGTCGGGCGCGATCGTGATCGACGCCTCGCTCCTTGAGGACGAGGCGGCCGGCACCGCGATCAGCATCAAGAACGACGGCCACCCGACGCCTTTCGCCAACCGTCGCCGCGCCGCGATGATCAAATCGACGATCGAAAAAGATGTCGGCGGCGTTTTCGTTTCCGAACTGAACTGACCGACGGAGCCGGGCGGGCCGCCATGCTCCCGCCTCTCCCGCCATGGAGCGCGCGTCCTTGTCCATCAAACCGGCCTTTGCGGACGACAAGCCGGCGGCGCCGTCACGGACGTTTCACGCGCGCGCCGCGGTCAGCCTCATGGCGATCGCGGCGCTCGCCGGCCTTGCCGTTTTCGTCGAAACGAGACATCGCCCGGAGCATTTCCGCCTGGTCTCCGTCATCTGCGTTTTTCTCGCCTTAGGCGTCGGGGCCTCGCTTCTGCGCGGACGCTGGCGCGACGGCATGCTCGTCCTGGCCTCGATCGCCCTTGGCCTGAGCGTCCTCGAAGGCGTCGCGGCCTGGATGGAGCCGGCGCAGAAAATCGTGGCGACCGAGGGATTCAACGTGCGCCGCGCCGTCCTTGGCTGGGGGCCGGGCACGCCCGGCGTCTTTCACGAGGAGCGAACCGACCCGCAGACCGGCGCAGTCATTTACAGCGCGGTCTACGGCGTCGACGCCGGACTTGTGCGGCGAACGCGCTCGCTCGCGTCCGGCCCGACCATCGCGTTTTTTGGCGATTCCGTCACATTCGGCGTCGGCCTCAATGACGAAGACGCCCTGCCCCAGCAATTCGCCGATCTGCTCGACCCGCCGCGCCGGGTCCTCAATCTCGCGTTTCCGGGCTATGGCCCGCAGCATTTCCTGCGCGCGCTCGAGACGGGCCTGTTCGACTCCGTCATTGGCGCGGATCCGCGCCTGTTCATCTTCGTGACCTCTCCCTGGCATATCGAGCGCAGCGCCTGCAAGGCGTCCTGGGTCATCGACGCGCCGCGCTATGAGCTCGAACGCGGGCGCCCGGTGTTCAAGGGCGCGTGCTATGAGGGCGTGGCGCTGAAGGCGCGCCAGTTCTTCGGCAACAGCGCGCTCTATCGCATGTTCGTCGATCCCTATCGCCGTAGGGCGACCCGCGCCGAGGTCGAAACCTATATCGCGATCCTGACGGCCGCGACCCGGCTGGCGCAGGAAAAATATGGCGTGCCGACGCTCATTCCCTATCTCGAGGTGAGCCAGGACTTCCTGCGTGGGACCGGCATGACGAACGAGGCGATCATGGAGGCGCTGCGGCGCGGCGGCGCCAGGGTCCTCGACATTTCGACCATCGAGAAGACGCAGGCCGACCCGGCCCTGCTCGCCATCCCGGGCGACGGCCACCCGACCGCGCTCGCGAACAAAATAAGGGCGCGCGCGCTCGTGGCCTATGTCAAGGCTCAGGCGCCCGAGGTCGAAACGGCGGCGGGCCGATAGAAGGCCGCGCCCCCGGGCCGGGCGGAGCCGGCGGCGTCAATCCAGCTCGAAGGCGTTCTTGTAGTCGAGCTTCAGCGCCTCGTTCTGCTGGTCCTTGTGCAGCACGCAGCGCCCCACGGCGAGAAATTCGATCTCGCTGCCCATGAAGCAGCGGAACGCGTCTTCGGGCGTGTTGACGATCGGCTCGCCGCGCACGTTGAAGCTCGTATTGACGAGCACGGGGCAGCCGGTCAGCGCCTTGAAGCGCGAGATCAGCGCATGATAGAGCGGATTGGTCTCGCGATGCACGGTCTGCACGCGCGCCGAATAGTCGACGTGCGTCACGGCCGGGATGTCCGAGCGCGGCACGTTCAGCTTGTCGATGCCAAACAGCGCCTGCTCCTCCTGCGTCATGACGCGGCGGCGCTCGGCCTTCACCGGCGCGACGATCAGCATATAGGGCGAATCGACGTCGAGCTCGAACCAGTCGGCGACGTCCTCGCGCAGGACCGACGGCGCGAACGGCCGGAAGCTCTCGCGATATTTCACCTTGAGATTGAGCGCCTTCTGCATGGTCGGCGAACGCGGGTCGCCGAGAATGGAGCGATTGCCGAGCGCGCGCGGCCCGAACTCCATGCGGCCCTGATGCCAGCCGACGGCCTGCCCCGCCGCGAGCGCGGCGGCCGTCTTTTCGACGAGATGGGACTCTTCGTCGACCACCGAAAAGACCGCGCCGACCGCCCTGAGACGCGCCTCGACATCGGCCTGAGCATAGGACGGGCCGAGATAGGAGCCCTTCATCGCGTCAGGACGGAGCAGGCTTTTCGCCGCGCCCTCGGGCGCCTCGTCATAATAGGCCGCAAGCGCCGCGCCGAGCGCGCCGCCGGCGTCGCCCGCCGCCGGCTGGACAAAAATCTCGTCGAAGCGGCCGTCACGCAGGATCTTCCCGTTGGCGACGCAATTGAGCGCCACGCCGCCGGCGAGGCACAGATTGCGCGAGGCGCCCGACTCAGTGGCGAGCGCGCGGGTCATGCGCAGCACGACCTCCTCCGTCACCGCCTGCACCGAGGCGGCGAGGTCCATGTGCCGCTGGTCGAGCGGATCGGAGGCGCGGCGCGGCGGACCGCCGAACAACTCATCGAACCGGGCGTTGGTCATGGTGAGGCCGGTCGCGTAGTTGAAATAGTCCTGATCGAGCCTGAAGGAGCCGTCAGGCTTCACGTCGATCAGACGGTCGAAGATCAACTGCGCATATTTCGGCTCGCCATAGGGCGCAAGGCCCATGACCTTGTATTCGCCGGAATTGACCTTGAAGCCCGTATAATAGGTGAAGGCCGAGTACAGCAGCCCGAGCGAATGGGGGAAATGAATTTCCCTGAGGATCGTCAGATCCTTGCCGCGCCCGACGGCGGCCGAGGTCGTGGCCCATTCGCCGACCCCGTCCATCGTCAGCACGGCGGCGTCGGCGAAGGGCGAGGGATAATAGGCCGAGGCGGCGTGCGACAGGTGGTGCTCGCTGAAGCGCAGCTTCGCCTTGTCGGCGAGGCCTGCGTCGATCTCCTTGAGGGAGCGCAGGAGGAGATCGCGCTGGAACAGCTTCTCGCCGATCCAAAGCGGCATCGCCTTGCGGAACGAGGCGAAGCCGCGCGGGGCGAAGGCGAGATAGGTCTCGATCAGCCGCTCGAATTTCAGGAACGGCTTCTCGTAGAACACGACCCGGTCGATTTCCGAGGCTCTCGCCCCGGCCTCGGAGAGGCAGAACCTGATCGCGTTCGCCGGAAAGTCGGGATCATGTTTCTTGCGGGTGAAGCGCTCCTCCTGCGCGGCGGCGAGAATGTCGCCGTCGCGGATCAGGGCGGCCGCGCTGTCGTGATAGTAGGCGGAGATCCCGAGAATCAGCATGGGCGCTCAGAACAATGTGTAAATGAAGGGAGCCACAGCCGAGCCCTGCGTGAGCACGAACAGGCCGCCGAACAGCAGAAAAAGGGCGAGCAGCGGAAACAGCCAGAATTTCTTTCGGGCGCCGAGAAACTCGAGAAGCTCGGAGATGATGGACATTGAATCCTCTTAGAATTGCTTGGTCATGCCGCCGCGCCCTTCGGAGGCGCCTCTTTCGATCCAGTAGGTGCCTGCCGACGGATCGAGCTTGAGCCGCAGCAGATCCGCGCCGCGCTTGCGCATGATCCAGCCAAGCGGCGTCACGCCGCCATAGAACATGAGCCCCATGACGATCGGGCTGACGATGCGGCTGAGCAGCAGGCCGAATTTGAACCAGGCGCGGTTCAGCGGGCCAAGGAGGCGCGGCGCGGCGAGCGCCACGACAAGAAAGGCCGCCGCCGCCACGAGCAGAAGCCAGCGCGGGTCGTGATGGCGAACCACGGGCCACAGGCCGAACAGGCCGAAGACGGCGGCGAAGGTCAGGCCGAAGTTGCGCTCGGAGCCGACGGCGACCTTGCGGAAACTCAAGTCGTTTTCATGTGTCTGCATCGATCAAGCCGCCGCACGGGCCGTGAAGCGGCCTCCGCTTTGCGCCGCCGTCCGGCGCGTGAATTGAAAAATCCAGGAATTTGGCCCCGCCATGACGTCGAGGCCATGGAGGCCGCATGCCCAACGACATCTCCTCGGGGTGAAAAAAGGCGAAAGCAGGGCTTGCGTCCCGATTGCGCCGCCGCCGCCGAATTCCACTTAGTAACTCTATATATACAATAGATAAAGCGCTTCGGCGTCCTTATATTAAATCGACGGAACGGCGGATTCGGATGAACCGCGACGGGCGACGGAATGTCCATGCTCACGAAAAAAGGCAAATATGGCCTCAAGGCGATGGTTCACCTCGCCGGTCATCCGCCGGGCGAAGCCACGCTTGTCACCGAGATCGCCGAAGCCAATCAGATCCCGAAGAAATTTCTCGACACCATTCTTGGCGAATTGCGCAACGCAGGCTTCGTGAATTCAAAGAAGGGCAAAGGCGGCGGCTATACGCTGGCGAGGCCGGCCCATGACATCAGGGTCGGCCATATCGTGCGCGTCCTTGACGGGCCGCTGGCCCCGATCCAATGCGCGAGCAAGAGCTCCTATCGGCGCTGCGACGATTGCCGGGACGAAAAACGCTGCGCCGTGCGCCTCGTGATGCTCGAAGCGCGCAACGCGATCTCGCGCGTGCTCGACGAGCGCACGCTCGCCGAAATGCGCGCGCTCGCCGATGCCGATGAAATGCGCCTGATGTATCACATCTAGACGCGGCGCCGGCCGGCGCCGACGCGCTGCGTCAGGACGCGAGCAGGCGCTCGATTTCGGCCGTCACGGCGTCGACCGGCGCCATTCCGTCCACGGCCTTGAGTTCGCCCGTGCTGGCGTAAAAGGCCGACACCGGCGCGGTCTGCTCATGATAGGCTTCGAGCCGCTTCTTGAACGACTCGGGATTGTCGTCGGCGCGGATCGCTTCGCCCTTGGCCTTGGCGTCGGCCACGCGCTTTTCGATGCGCTCGATCAGCGCGCCATGATCGACCTTGAGCTCGATCACGGCGTCGAGATTGATCTTCTTCTGCAGGAGAATGTCGGCGAGCGCTTCGGCCTGCTTCACGGTGCGGGGAAAGCCGTCGAGAATGAAGCCGTTCTTCGCGTCTGTCTCGTCGATGCGCTCGGAGATGATTCCGACGACGACCTCGTCAGGGACCAGCCCTCCGGCGTCCATGATCGCCTTGGCCTTGAGGCCGATCGGCGTCCCGGCTTTGACCGCGGCGCGCAGCATGTCGCCCGTCGAAAGCTGAGGAATCTTGTACTTCTCTTGGATCCGGGTCGATTGCGTGCCTTTTCCAGCCCCGGGCGGCCCAAGAAACACAAGCCTCATTTTCGTCTCCCCCTCAGTTTCGCTTTTTTGACCAGACCTTCGTATTGGTGCGCCTGTAGATGGCCGAGGACCTGGGCGACCGTATCCATCGTCACGCTGACGACGATGAGCAACGAAGTTCCGCCAAAATAGAACGGAAGCGCGGCGTAGGAAATAAGCATTTCAGGCAATAGGCAGATGAGGGCGAGATATGCAGCGCCGATCACCGTGATCCTGGTCAGGATCTGGTCGATGTATTGGGCGGTGCGCTCGCCGGGGCGGATGCCGGGGATGAAGCCGCCATGCTTCTTGAGATTGTCCGCGGTCTCGGTCGGATTGAACACGATCGCCGTATAAAAGAAGGCGAAGAAGACGATCAGGCCGACGTAGGCGACCATGTAGAGCGGCCGCCCATGCGCCAGATAGCTCGACACCATGCCCAGAATCCCGCCCTGGTGCTGCGAGAAATTGGCGATGGTGGTCGGCAGCAGCAGCAGCGACGAGGCGAAGATCGGCGGGATGACGCCGGCCGTGTTCAGCTTCAGCGGCAGGAACGACGTCTGCCCTTCATAGATCTTGTTGCCCTGCTGCCGCTTCGGATAGGTGATCAGAAGCCGTCGCTGCGCGCGCTCCATGAAGACGATGAAGGCGATGACGGCGACCGACATCAGCAGCACGCCGATGATGAGCCCGGTCGAGATCGCGCCCTGCCGCCCAAGCTCCAGAGTGCTGATGATGGCTGACGGAAAGGCCGCGACGATGCCGGCGAAGATGATGAGCGACGAACCGTTGCCGATGCCGCGCGAGGTGATCTGTTCGCCGAGCCACATCAGGAACATGGTGCCGCCGAGCAGCGTCAGCACCGTCGAGATGCGGAAGAACCACCCGGGATCGATCACCACTCCGGGCTGGCTTTCGAGGCCGACGGCGATGCCATAGGCCTGGAACGCCGCCAGCACGACGGTCAGGTAACGGGTGTACTGATTGATGACCTTGCGGCCCGATTCGCCTTCCTTCTTCAGCGTCTCGAGCGTCGGCACGACCGAGGTGAGGAGCTGGATGATGATCGAGGCCGAAATATAAGGCATAATGTTCAGCGTGAAGATCGCCATGCGCTGAACGGCGCCGCCCGCGAACATGTTGAAGAGCTCGAGAACGCCCTGCTTGTTCGAGGTGAAATTGGATTCGAAGACGCTCGGGTCGATTCCCGGCAGCGGGATATAGGTGCCGAGGCGATAGACGATCAGCGCGCCGAGCGTGAACCAGATTCGCTTCTTGAGCTCTTCGGCCTTGCCGAAGGCGCTCCAATTGACGTTCGCCGCCAGCTGTTCCGCCGCCGATACCATCAAATGCTCCTTGGGCGCCGGACGCGCCGCTATGATCCGCAGAAGCTTGCGCAGCCAGGCAGCGACGCGCCGCCAAAGGGCCGGGTTCGAGGCGGGCGCGACCGCACGCAGCCAGCTCGACGTGGCTCGATCTGGGCCGCCGCCTGCGCGACATGGGAGCCGCGCGGCCGGCCAGCGCTCCTTATAGGTCAGACGGAAAGGGTCCGAAAGCCCTTTCACAGCCCAGGCGCCGCCCGGCCGACAGCCGGCCCCGCGACGAAAACAGTGAGGCTTCAGAAGCTTGAGCTTCGTCCGCAAACGCGAAACGGCCGGAGCGACGCTTGACGCCAGCTCCGGCCGCACGCGTTTTGGCGGCTTACTCCGCTTCGGCGGGCGCTTCCGCCACGGCGAGCAGTTCGATCGAACCGCCGGCCGCCTCGATGGCGGCGACGGCGCTCTTCGACGCCGCGGCGACCTTGAACACGAGCTTGGCCGAGAGGTCGCCGACGCCGAGGATCTTCACGCCGTCGCGCAGCTTGGAGACGACGCCGCCTTCATAGAGGGCTTCGTTGGTCACCGGCTGGGCGGCGTCGATCCGGCCTGCGTCGACGGCGTCCTGGATGCGGCCGACGTTGACCTCGTTGTAGTCGGTCGAGAACGGATTGTAGAAGCCGCGCTTCGGCAGACGCCGGTGCAGCGGCATCTGGCCGCCCTCAAAGCCCTTGATGGCGACGCCGGAGCGCGCCTTCTGGCCCTTGACGCCGCGGCCGCAGGTCTTGCCCTTGCCGGAGCCAATGCCCCGGCCGACGCGCATGCGCTTCTTGGACGAGCCCGGGTTGTCGCTGATTTCGTTGAGTTTCATCGTGCTATCCTCAGCGCCCGGCTTCGCCGTCTTCGACGACGCGGACAAGATGGGCGACCTTGGCGATCATGCCACGGACGGCCGGCGTGTCCTCGAGCGAGGCGCGGCGGCCGATCTTGTTAAGCTTGAGGCCGATCAGCGTGGACCGCTGATCGGCGGGTCGGCCGATCGGGCTCTTGGTCTGCTCGACGGTGACGGTCTTGGCGGTCATGCTGTCGCTCCCTTAGGCTTCGGCCGCGGCGTCGGCCTCGCCGCCGAGACGGCGGCCCTGAAGGACCGAAACCTTGAGGCTGCGGCGCGCCGCCACCGAGCGCGGCGAGTCCTGGCGCGCCAGCGCGTCGAAGGTCGCGCGCACCATGTTGTAGGGGTTCGACGAGCCCTGCGACTTGGCGACGACGTCGTGCATGCCGAGCGTCTCGAAGATCGCGCGCATCGGCCCGCCGGCGATGATGCCCGTGCCGGCCGGCGCGGCGCGCAGGATCACGCGGCCTGCGCCATGACGGCCGTCGATGTCGTGATGCAGGGTGCGGCCTTCGCGCAGCGGCACGCGGATCAGCGAGCGCTTCGCCGATTCCGTCGCCTTGCGGATCGCCTCCGGCACTTCGCGGGCCTTGCCATGACCGTAGCCGACGCGGCCCTTCTGGTCTCCGACGACGACGAGGGCGGCGAAACCGAAGCGCCGACCGCCCTTCACCACCTTGGCGACGCGGTTGATGTGGACCAGACGGTCCACGAACTCGCTGTCGCGCTCCTCGCGGTCGCGGCCCCGGCCGCCTTCACCTTCACGCGCCATGTCTTCGTTCCATTCGCTTTGACTCGCTCGTCGCCTCCAGCTCTGGCGGAAGCTGACGCGAGCGCCCCATCGGGCCTTAGAAGTTCAGGCCGCCTTCGCGGGCGCCCTCGGCGAGGGCCTTCACGCGGCCGTGATAAATATAGGCGCCGCGGTCGAACACGACGTCCTTGACCCCGGCGGCGACGGCGCGCTCCGCGATCAGCTTGCCGATCGCGCGGGCGGCGGCGACGTCCGCGCCGGTCTTGAGGCTGTCCCGATTGACCTTCTCGAGGGAGGAGGCCGACGCCAGCGTGCGGCCAGCCTCGTCGTCGATGATCTGGCAATAAATCTGCTTCGACGACCGGAACACCGAAAGCCTCGGCTTGCCATAGGCGCGAGCGCGCAGAGAGCGCCTGACGCGCGCCTGACGCCGTTGCGTCGCCTGAATGTCCTTAGCCATGAAAGGCTCCTGATCCTTCGATTACTTCTTCTTGCCTTCCTTGCGGAAGATGAATTCGCCGGCGTATTTGACGCCCTTGCCCTTGTAGGGCTCCGGCGGACGCAGCGCGCGGATCTCAGACGCGATCTGGCCGACCTGGCGCTTATCGATTCCGGCGATGGCGACTTCCGTCGGCTTCGGCGCCGTGATCGTGATTCCTTCCGGGATCGGGAAGGTCACGTCATGGCTGTAGCCAAGCGAAAGCTGCAGGTTCTTGCCGGACACGGCGGCCTTGTAGCCGACGCCCGTGATCTCGAGCTTGCGCTCGAAACCCTTCGAGACGCCGACCACCAGATTGTTGACCATGGAGCGCGTCATGCCCCACATGGCGCGAGCGCGCTTGGTTTCGCTGCGCGGCGTGACGGTGACGCCGTCCGCGCCGAGCGCGACGGTCACGTCCTCAGGCGCGACGAAGGAGAGTTGCCCCTTGCCGCCCTTGACCGAGACGAGCTGGCCGTCGACGTTCGCGGTCACGCCCGAGGGAATTGCGACCGGCTTCTTTCCGATGCGAGACATAATCCTGTTCCTCGTATCTTCCGGTCAGAAGACCCTGCAGAGAACTTCGCCGCCGACGTTGGCCTCGCGCGCGGCGTGGTCCGCCATCACGCCCTTTGGCGTCGAGATGATGGTGATGCCGAGGCCGTTGGCCACGCGCGGCATGGCGTCGACCGCCACATAGACGCGCCGGCCCGGCTTCGACACGCGCTGAATCTCGCGAATCACCGGCAGGCCGTCGAAATATTTGAGCTCGACCTCGAACTCGGTGCGGCCGTTGCCATATTCCGTCGTCGAATAACCGCGGATATAGCCTTCGGCCTGAAGCACGTCGAGCACATGGGCGCGCAGGCGGGAGCCCGGAGTCTGGACCTTGCCCTTGCGGCGCATCTGCGCGTTGCGGATGCGGGTGAGCATATCGCCCAGCGGATCGTTCACAGCCATGATCCTGCTCCTTACCAGCTCGACTTGACGAGGCCGGGCACGAGGCCGCGCGACCCGAGCTCGCGCAGCGCGACGCGCGACATCTTCAGCTTGCGGTTATAGGCGCGCGGACGGCCGCTCACCTCGCAACGGTTGCGGATGCGGATCGCCGCCGAGTTGCGCGGCATCTCGGCGAGCTTGAGGCGCGCCTCGAAGCGCTCCTCGACGGTGAGCGCCTTGTCCTCGGCGACGGCCTTGAGCCGCGCGCGCTTGGCCGCATAGCGCTTCACCAGCTGGCGCCGGTGTTCGTTCTTCTCGATCGAGCTTTTCTTAGCCATGAATTCTCTTAACTCCTTGGTCGCCGCGTCTGAAACGAAGCCGTTTCACTGCCGGAACGGGAAGTTGAACGCCCGCAGCAGAGCGCGGGCCTCGTCGTCGGTCTTGGCCGTGGTGCAGACGATGATGTCCATGCCGACGACGCTCTCCACCTGATCGTAGTTGATCTCGGGGAAGACGATATGCTCCTTGACGCCCATGGCGTAATTGCCGCGGCCGTCGAAGCTTTTCGGGTTGAGGCCGCGGAAGTCGCGAATGCGCGGCAGCGCGATCGTGACCAGGCGGTCCAGAAATTCATACATGCGCGTCTTGCGCAGCGTCACCTTGGCGCCGATCGGCATCTGCTCGCGCACCTTGAAGGTGGCGATCGCCTTGCGGGCCCGCGTGATCACCGGCTTCTGGCCGGAGATCAGCCCAAGGTCGGCCGCGGCCAGCGTCACCTTCTTGGTGTCGTTGACCGCCTCGCCCACGCCCATGTTGAGGACGATCTTTTCGATCGTCGGCACTTCGAGCGGGTTCTTGTAGCCGAACTGCTCGATGAGCTGCGCGCGAACGACCTCGTCATAATGCTTCTTGAGGCGCGGCGTGTAGTCCTTCGGCGAGGCGAGGTCCGCCGCCGAAGCGGTCGGGCCGGCCGCGCGGTCGCGGACCGCGCCGCCTTCGGCCTTGGCCTGCGTCTTCGGCGAAGCCTTCGCCCCCTTGGCGTCCTTGCCGCCCTTCTGCGGGCCGCCCTTGCCGCCCTTCCCTGCCTTGGAATCAGCCATCGATCACGTCTCCGGAACGCTTCGCGACGCGGACCTTGCGGCCGTCTTCAAGGATCTTGAAGCCGACGCGGGTCGGGGCGCCGTCCTTGGGATCGGCGAGCGCGAGGTTCGACAAATGAATGGCCGCCTCTTTCGAGACGATGCCGGCTTCCTGCTTGGCGGTCTGGCGCTGATGGCGCTTGACGAGGTTCACGCCGCGCACGAGCGCGCGCTCCTCCTTCGGCATCACCTGCAGCACCTCGCCCGAACGGCCCTTGTCGCGGCCGGTCAGCACGACGACCTTGTCGCCCTTCTTGATCTTGGCGGCCATCACAGCACCTCCGGCGCGAGCGAGATGATCTTCATCTGGTTGCGGGCGCGCAGCTCGCGCGGCACCGGGCCGAAGATGCGCGTGCCGATCGGCTCCGCCTGATTGTTGATCAGCACGGCGGCGTTGGAGTCGAAGCGGATCACCGAGCCGTCGGCGCGCTTGATGTCCTTGGCGGTGCGCACGACGACCGCCTTCATGACGTCGCCCTTCTTCACGCGGCCGCGCGGGATCGCCTCCTTGACGGACACGACGATGATGTCGCCGACGCTCGCATATTTGCGCTTCGAGCCGCCGAGCACCTTGATGCACATGACGCGGCGCGCGCCGGAATTGTCGGCGACGTCGAG
>NZ_JBGAHM010000049.1:0-18547 GCF_044226135.1 Methylocella sp.
CTCGCGGCCCGGCGCCTCCGCCCGCCCCGACTGAAACGCGCCGGCCCCTGCGGGCGCGGCGGCGCGGCGCGCGAAAAGACCGAGCGCCGCCGCGCCCTTGGCCGGAGTCGCGCGATGCGCCGCGTGGGCCAGCGTCTGCTTCAGCGCCCCGACGATGAGCCCGCGCGCGAGCCCCGGGTCGCGGAAGCGCACCTCGGCCTTGGCCGGATGGACGTTGACGTCGACCTCGCGCGGGTCGCATTCGAGGAACAGCGCCAGCGCCGCATGGCGGCCCGGGGGCAGAAAATCCATATAGGCCGCGCGCGCCGCGCCCGCGACGAGCCGGTCGCGCACCGGGCGCCCGTTGACGAAGAAATATTGCTGCTGCGCGCTCGCGCGATGCCAGGTCGGCAGGCCGGCGAAGCCCGCAAGCCGCAGCCCCTCCCGTTCGGCGTCGACGCGCAGCGCATTGTCCTGAAGCTCGTCGCCGATGACCGCGCAAAGCCGCGTCAGCAGCGCTTCGGGGCCTTCGCCGCAGGCGGCCAGGTCGAAGCCGCGCATCTCGCTCGCCGCGAAGCTGAAGCGCACGTCGGGCCGGGCCATGGCGAGGCGCTCGACGACGTCGGCGGCGGCGCGGGCCTCGGCCCGGTCCGTGCGCAGGAACTTGAGCCGCGCCGGCGTCGCGGCGAACAGGTCGCGCGCCTCGACGCGCGTCCCCTGCGGCTGTCCCGCCGGCATCGGGCCGACCTTGAGGCCGCAGTCGATCGAAATTCGCGCGCCTTCGCCCGCGCCCTTCGCGCGCGTGAAGATGTCGAGCGTCGAGACCGAGCCGATCGACGGGAGCGCCTCGCCACGAAAGCCGAGCGTGCCGATGCGCGAAAGGTCGCCGTCCGCAAGCTTTGAGGTCGCATGGCGCTCGACGGCGAGGTCGAGGTCGGCCGGGCTCATGCCGCAGCCGTCGTCGACCACGCGGATGAGCCTGCGCCCGCCCGCCTCGAGCGCGACGTCGACGCGCCGCGCCCCGGCGTCGAGCGCGTTCTCGACGAGCTCCTTCAGCGCCGAGGCCGGGCGCTCGATCACTTCGCCGGCGGCGATGCGGTCGATGAGCACGGGGTCGAGACGGCGGACGGGCATGGCGTCTTTCTTGAAGCGGCGTTCCGGCGCTCAGCCTGATCATGAAACCCTGCGCCTTTTCGGGCGAGGCCTCCAGCTCCGCGCGAGGGCCGGTCAGAAGAAGGCGCGTCCGCCGAGCGCGAGAATGGTCCCGAACACGAGCGCGGCGGCGGCCGCGAGGCAGGCGAGCGCGGCGAACGGGCGCGCCGGCGCGCATTCCGCCATGTCGGCGTAGGCGGCGGCCGGCTTTTTGCCGGTGACCATGGCCCGGGCGAGACCCTCGCGCCGCACGAGATCGTAATAGACCACCGCGGCGACATGGACCGCGACGAGGACGAGAATGGCGTCGAAGATGAAGCGATGCGCCCGCGTGGCCGTGACGACCGCGGCGTCGGAGACCGTGGCGGCGAGCGGGCCTTCGATGAACAGCCGGTCGGCGTCGCCCGAATACAGGCCGGTCACGGCCTGCGCGGCGACGATCGCGAGCAGCGCGAAGACCATCAGCGAGCCGAGCGGATTATGGCCGAGATAATGCAGCGGGCGCCCCGCGCGGGCCGCGCGCAGATAGGCCGCGAGCTTGCGCGGCGTCGGCGCGAAGGACGAAAACCGCGCGCTCGCGCCGCCGAAAAAGCCCCACAGCGCGCGAAAGACGACGAGGACCAGGACGGCGTAGCCATTGGCCTTGTGCCAGCCCGGCGTCGCGCCGCCATATTTGTCGCTGACCCAGGCGAGCGCGATCAGCGCGACGAGGCTCCATTTGAAGAGCCGCGTCGGCAGGTCCCAGGCGACGACCCGGGGAGCGGCCGGGACGGCGCCCGCGACGCCGGCGGACATGGCCACGGGCCTACTTCTTCTGTCTGAAGTCGTCGTGGCAGGCTTTGCAGTCGCCGAGGATTTTCGGCAGGTTCGCCTTGAGGCCGGCGGCGTCGGCGATCTTGCCCTGCGTCGCCTTGGCGTCCGCCCCGAGCTTTTCATAGAGCTGGTCGAACCTCGCCTTTTCGGTCCAGATGCGCGGCAGGGCCTCGGTCTTGCCCTTGTCGGAGCCCGGCGGGAAGAGCGCCGGCAGCTTCGCCGCCGCCGAGACATAGGCCGACAGCAGCGCGTCCACCTTCGCCTGATCGTAGGGGACCTCGCCCTTCATCATGCCGACGACGGGCTTGGTCTCGTCGCCGATCCCCTTCAGGATTTCCTGTCGCTCCTTGACGGGGTCGACGGCGGCGAAGGCGGCCGCGGCCGCGAGCAAGGACGTCAGTCCCAAAAGAACGGCTTTGCGCATGAGGCGGCTCCCTTAAGCTCAGGCTGGAAAAACTATAGGCTCGAACGGCGCCCCGATCCAGATCGCGCCGGCGGCCGAGCCGAAGCCCGCGTGGGCGCCCTCCGCGTCATTTCACGACGAGGACGCCGCTCATGCCGGCTTCGCGATGGCCGGGAATGAGGCAGGAATAGTCGAAGTCGCCGGTCTGTGTGAATGTCCAGACGAGTTCGCCGGTCGCCCCGGACTTGAGGCTGATTTCGTTGGGCTCCTCGTGGCTCATGCCGGGATTTGCGGCCATCGCCGCCGCGTGGGCCTGATTGGCCTCCTGCGAGCCGAGCACGAATTCGTGTTCGAGAGCGCCGGCGTTCTTCAGCACGAAACGGATCTGCTCGCCCTGGCTGATGTCGACGCGGCGCGGCGAGAACAGCATCTTTCCGCCCTCCTCGCGCATCGTCACCTCGACCGTCCGGGCGGGCTTCGCCGGATCGCCCGGCGTCCCGAAGGCGAATTCCCCGCGCGCGGCGTGGCCGCCGTCGCCGTCATGGCCGGCGTGGTCCCCATGGGCGAAGACCGGGCCGCCGAACGCGAGACAGCCGGCGGCGGCGAGACGGAAGGCGCTTTTCATGATCGGCCTCGGGGTTCGTTTTCCGGCCGGATCTTCCGGCGCGATCTTCCGCGATCGTCGCGCGCCTCCGGCCGCGCGGGCTCAAGGCTCCAGCGCGACCGTGACCGTGATCATGACCAGACATAGGCGCCGCGACGCGCAAGACAAGACGCGGCGTTTGCGGCGACGTGACGCTGCGATGCGATAGAGCGCTGACTTTCCCCATGAAATGTCATAAGGTGCGCTCATGGACGTCATTCCGGACCGCCGCAATTTAGGACGCCCCTCACGCGAGGCCGCGCGCCGCCTGACCCAGGACATTCTGGCGACCGCGCGCGCCGTCTTCCTCGAAAAGGGGTTCGAGCGCGCCTCGATGGACGAAGTCGCGGCGCTCATGCGCATTTCAAAGCGCACGCTCTACGCGCGTTTCCCGAGCAAGGCCGCGCTGTTCGAGGCGATGACGATCGAGATGCTGCGCGAGGGCTTTGACGCGCTCGACGCCACGCCGCATGAGGACCGCCCGCTGCGCGAGGAGCTTTCCCTGCTCGGGCGCTGGCTGCGCGACGCCGCGATCCGGCCCGAACTCGTCGACCTCTACCGCGTCGTCATGGCGGAGGCGAAGCGCTTTCCCCATCTCGCCGCCCTCGTCCAGACGGCCGGCGCCGAGCCCGCCCTCGACGAGATCCTGCAGGCGCTGCGCCGGGCCCGCCCCGACCTGACGCTCGAGGCGGCGCGGCGCGACGCGGAGCTGTTCCTCAATTTCATCGGCCTCGGCCCGCTGCACCGCGCCCTCACCCGGCGCGCGCCGATGAGCGGCGCGGACGCCGACGAGCTCCTCGAGCGCAGCGTCGACCTGTTCCTCGGCGGTTTTTCGCAAACGCACTGACTCGTCCCCGAAAGCAGGGCGAAAAGCTTGAGGCCGCACGACCTTCCCGCTAACGACGGCGCGTCGGGCGCGAAGAGCCCGCGGGAGGAGCCCTCAAGCCATGTCGAAAGCCGTCATCGTCGAGCCCGGCGGAGGATTTGACCGCGTCGTGATCGACAAGCGCGCGGCGCCGGAGCCCGGCCCCGGCGAAATCAGGGTGCGCCTGCGCGCGAGTTCGCTCAACTATCATGACTACGCCGTCGTCAGCGGCATGTGGGGTCCGAAGGAGCCGCGCATCCCCATGGCCGACGGCGCCGGCGAAGTGGTCGACGTCGGCGCGGGCGTCGGCGAGTTCAGGCCGGGCGACCTCGTCGTCAGCACGTTCTTCCCCACATGGCTCGACGGCGTGCCCAATGTCGAGGGCTTCGCCGCCGTGCCGGGCGACGGCGTCGACGGCTATGCGCGCGAGGTCGTCACCGCGCCCGCGACGAGCTTCACCCATGCGCCGAAGGGCTGGACCGCCGCCGAGGCCGCGACGCTGACCACCGCCGGCCTCACCGCCTGGCGCGCCCTGTTCTGCGACGATCATCTGAAGCCCGGCGACGTGGTGCTGACGCAGGGCACCGGCGGCGTCTCGATCTTCGCCGTCCAGTTCGCCAAGGCCGCGGGCGCGACGGTTGTCGCCACCTCCTCGTCCGACGAGAAGCTCGCGCGGCTCGAAGCGCTCGGCGCCGACCATCTGATCAACTACCGCACGACCCCCGACTGGGGCGCCCAAGCGCTGAAGCTCACCGGCGGGCGCGGCGTCGACCATGTGATCGAGGTCGGCGGCCCGGCGACGCTGGCGCAGTCGATGGCGGCGACCCGGGTCGGCGGCCATGTCTCGGTCATCGGCATCCTGAGCGGGGTCGGCGGCGATTTTCCGCTCGTGCTCGCGCTGATCCGCCAGCTTCGCCTGCAGGGCGTGCTGGTCGGCTCGCGCCGCCAGCAGCAGGACATGGTGAAGGCGATCGACGCCGCCGGGCTGAAGCCGGTGATCGACCGGAGCTTTCCGCTCGACGAGATCGTCGCGGCCTTCCGCCATCAGGAGTCGAACCGGCATTTCGGCAAGATCTGCCTCGACATCTGAGGCCCCTGGCCCTCTCCCGGGCCGCGCGCGCCCTCACGGGGCGCGTGCGGACTCTCCCTTTTTCTTCCTGGCCCCGCCGGCTTTTTCAAGCGCCATGAGGTCGGCGTTGATGGCGAGATTACGCGCTTCCGTCAGTTTGAGCGCGCAAAAGCCATGCGTCTCCTCGCGCGCATAGCTGCGGCAGGTCATTTCGCGCTCGGATGAAAAGCCGGCCTGCTCGGCGGCGAAGCGCTTGACCGCGGCCTGGTCCTTGCCCGCGGCGGCGACGAGGGCGCGGAAGGACGCGCGCATGGTCGCCTCGGCCCGGCCGCGCGATTTTTCGAGCTGTTTGATCTGCTTGTCGTCGAAACTGGCGGCCTCCGGCCCCCAGACGCCGTTCGGATCGACGCGGCAGTCGGCCTCGGCGAAGACGCAGGCGCCGCCCTCATGGCGCGCGAGAATCGCGCCGTCGAGCAGGTCGAACTCGAAGGGGCAGGCGGCGATCTGCGCGAAATAGCGCTGGGCGCCGTGCGGCCGGCCGACGAGCTTCGCCTCGAGCGGCGCGTCGGCGGCGACCACTTCGAGCCGGCAGGGCTCGCCGCGCTTTTCGATCTGCTCGCCTTCGAGGGTCAGCTCCGAGATCGACATCGCGTCGTCCCCTGCGCCCCTGGCGAGCGCGATGCGCCCATGCGCGCCGGCGAGCGCGAGCGGCTTGCCGACGACCGTTTCCGGCCCCGGCGGCTTCTGCGCGACCGGCTTGCGCTTGGCCGGCGCCGCCGGCGCCGCGCCCGGCGCGGGCGGAGGCGAAGACGTCTGCGGGCCGGCCTGCAGGGCGCCGGGCAGCATCAGCTGGGCGCTGGCCGGCGCGGCGGAGACAAGGGCCGCGCAAGCGCAGATCAGGGCCGCGCCGGCGCAGTTCAGGGCGAGCGCGCGCGTGGAGAAGGCGCGGGATGAAACAGGCACTCCAGAACCTCGCGGCGAGTCGGACGGCGGCGCAGTCTAGCGGCTCGCGGCCGCCCGGCAAATCTTGTCGCCCGCAGCGCGCGGCGACGCCATAGTCGTCTTGCGCCATAAACGCGCCGGCTTATATACGGGCCATCTTGCGCCGCCGCGCTTCAATGCCAATGTGACGATCATCGGGGACCGGGCGGAAATCCGTCCGCCCATTTGCTGGATCGCTTCGGGGTCCGGTGGTCTTGCGTAATAAAGGGACAAGTAGAAAATGGCGAAAGTAATCGGAATCGATCTTGGCACCACCAACAGCTGCGTGGCTGTCATGGAGGGGACGACTCCCAAAGTCATCGAGAACGCCGAAGGCGCGCGCACCACGCCCTCGATCGTCGCCTTCACCGACGACGGCGAGCGCCTCGTCGGCCAGCCCGCGAAGCGTCAGAGCGTCACCAATCCCGAGCGCACCTTCTTCGCGATCAAGCGCCTGATCGGCCGCACCTATGACGATCCGATGACCAAGAAGGACATCGGCCTCGTTCCCTACAAGATCATCCGCGCCAACAACGGCGACGCCTGGGTCGAGGCCGACGGCAAGCAATATTCGCCCTCCCAGATTTCCGCCTTCATCCTGCAGAAGATGAAAGAGACGGCTGAAGCCTATCTCGGCCAGCCGGTCTCCCAGGCCGTCATCACCGTCCCCGCCTATTTCAACGACGCCCAGCGCCAGGCGACCAAGGACGCCGGCAAGATCGCTGGGCTCGACGTGCTGCGCATCATCAACGAGCCGACGGCGGCCGCGCTCGCCTATGGGCTCGACAAGAAGGGCTCGGGCACGATCGCGGTCTATGACCTCGGCGGCGGCACCTTCGACGTGTCGATCCTCGAGATCGGCGACGGCGTGTTCGAGGTGAAGTCGACCAACGGCGACACCTTCCTCGGCGGCGAGGACTTCGACATCCGCCTCGTCGAATATCTCGCCGACGAGTTCAGGAAAGAGAACGGCATCGACCTGCGCAAGGACAAGCTCGCGCTGCAGCGCCTGAAGGAGGCGGCCGAAAAGGCCAAGATCGAGCTGTCCTCGGCGACCCAGACCGAAATCAACCTGCCCTACATCACCGCCGACGCCACCGGCCCGAAGCATCTGACCCTGAAGCTCACGCGCGCGAAGTTCGAGGCGCTCGTCGACGACCTCATCCAGAAGACCGTCGAGCCCTGCCGCAAGGCGCTGAAGGACGCCGGCCTGACCGCCGGCGAGATCGACGAAGTGGTGCTCGTCGGCGGCATGACGCGCATGCCCAAGGTGCAGGAGGTGGTGAAGAGCTTCTTCGGCAAGGAGCCGCACAAGGGCGTCAACCCTGACGAGGTCGTGGCCATCGGCGCGGCGGTCCAGGCCGGCGTGCTGCAGGGCGACGTCAAGGACGTGCTGCTGCTCGACGTGACGCCCCTTTCGCTCGGCATCGAGACGCTCGGCGGCGTGTTCACGCGCCTGATCGACCGCAACACCACGATCCCGACCAAGAAGAGCCAGGTCTTCTCCACCGCCGAGGACAATCAGACGGCGGTGACGATCCGGGTCTTCCAGGGCGAGCGCGAGATGGCCGCCGACAACAAGCTGCTCGGACAGTTCGACCTCGTCGGCATTCCGGGCGCGCCGCGCGGCGTGCCGCAGATCGAAGTCACCTTTGACATCGACGCCAACGGCATCGTCAACGTGACCGCCAAGGACAAGGCCACCAACAAGGAACAGCAGATCCGCATCCAGGCCTCTGGCGGCCTTTCGGATTCCGACATCGACAAGATGGTCAAGGACGCCGAGATGCACGCCGCCGAGGACAAGAAGCGGCGCGAGCTGGTCGACGCCCGCAACCAGGGCGAGGCGATGATCCATTCGGCCGAAAAGTCGCTCGCCGAATTCGGCTCGAAGATCTCGGGCGCCGACAAGAGCGCGGTCGAGGCGGCCGTCGCCTCGCTCAAGACCGCGCTCGAGGGCGAGGACGTCGAAGCGATCAAGGCGCGCTCGAACGAACTCGCTCAGGCTTCGATGAAGCTCGGCGAGGCCATGTACAAGGCCGGCGCCGAAGGCGGCGCGGCGGGCGCCGAAGAGCCCAAGGACGACGTCATCGACGCCGACTTCAAGGAAGTCGGCCCCGACGAAAAGAAGTCCGCCTGACGATGCGACGGGGCCGGCCGCGCGCCGGCCCCGCGCTCTCCGGCTTTACCCCCCGGGCTCTCCCCGGGCGCCGGCGTGAAAGCGGACGTTGCTTCGCCGCACATATTTTGCTTTAGGCTGTTTGATCGGAAGCGGAGATTTTGCGACGCGGCCGCCGGCGCCCTCCGGCCCCTCGCCTCTCTTCTCTCTCGCCGCTCCCCAAGCGTGAAGCGGCTTTGAAGATCGAGGCGGCGCGCGAAAACTGGAATGCAGGAACAGATGGCGAAACGCGACTATTACGAAGTCCTGGGCGTTTCACGAAGCTGCACGGAAATCGAGCTCAAGACCGCGTTCCGCAAGGCCGCGATGGAGTGCCACCCCGACCGCAACCCCGGCGACGCCTCGGCCGAGGTCCGCTTCAAGGAAGTCAACGAAGCCTATCAGACGCTGTCCGACCAGCAGAAGCGGGCGAGCTACGACCGTTACGGCCACGCCGCCTTCGAGCATGGCGGCGGCGGCTTCGGGGCCGACGGCTTCGCCGCCTCCATGTCCGACATTTTCGACGATCTCTTCGGCGACGTCATGAGCCGGCGCGGCGGGCGCAACGGCCCCGCGCGCGGATCAGACCTGCGCTACAATCTCGACATCACGCTCGAGGACGCCTTCAACGGCAAGGTCGCGACCCTGACCCTGCCGGCCTCCGTCTCCTGCGACGCCTGCGGCGGCTCGGGCGCCAAGACGGGCTCGAAGCCGCGCCCCTGCCCCACCTGCGCCGGCCAGGGCCGCGTGCGCGCGCAGCAGGGCTTCTTCTCGATCGAGCGCACCTGCCCGCACTGCCATGGCCGCGGCGAGATCATCGACGACCCCTGCCAGAGCTGCGGCGGCGCCGGCCGCGTCACGCGCGAGCGCAGCCTGTCCGTCAACGTGCCGCCGGGCGTCGAGGACGGCACCCGCATCCGCCTCTCGGGCGAGGGCGAGGCCGGCCAGCGCGGCGGGCCCGCGGGCGATCTCTACATCTTCATCTCGACGCAGCCGCATCCCTTCTTCAAGCGCGAGGGCGCCGACCTCTACTGCCGCGTGCCGATCTCCATGGTCAAGGCGGCGCTCGGCGGCGAGGTCGAGGTGCATACGCTCGAAGGCGCGCCGGCCAAGGTCAAGATCCCGGAAGGGACCCAGAGCGGCAGGCAGTTCCGTCTCAGGAACAAGGGCATGCCGGTGCTGCGCTCGCGCGACGTCGGCGACCTCTACATCCAGGTCGACGTCGAGACTCCGCAGAACCTCACCAAGCGCCAGCGCGAGCTGCTCGCCGAGTTCGAAACCGAATCGTCCAACACGACGCATCCGGAGTCGTCCGGCTTTTTCGCCAAGATGAAGGACTTCTTCGAAAATCTCAGCGGCCAGTAGACGGGGCGGCGCGTCGGGCTGCGAATGTGGCGGGCGCCATGGCGCTTCACGAAAGCTTGGCCGCCGCGCCGGAATTCTTGACGGACGCGGCGATGTCGCTATCTTCGCGGAGCCTGCGCGCGGCCCGTCCGCACGCCTGCGGCTGATCTGCGTCCGCCAGGACGTCATCCTCGCGTCGCGGACTTCGTCCAACACCATGAATAAATTCAACCGGATGAAGCGCCTCGCGCCGCGCAGCGGGGAAGAGGCCGCGGGAGACCCGACCGTGCAGAGCCGTCATCCCTCACGCAGCGACAAACGCCCCGGCGCCAAGCCGCAGGCGACGCTCGAAAAGCGCTTCGCCGACGAAGCGCGGTTCATCCGCTCCTGGTTTGAAAATCCGCTGCGCGCCGGCGCCGTCTCGCCGTCGGGGCGCTGGCTGGCGCGCATGATGGCGCGCTATGTCGATCCGCACAAGACCGGGCCGATCATCGAGCTTGGCCCCGGCACCGGCTCGATCACCGAGGCGCTGATCGCCCGCGGCGTCGCGCCCGAGCGGCTGCATCTCGTCGAATTCGACCGCAATTTCTGCGCTCACCTGCGCAAGCGCTTTCCCGGCGTCAACGTCATCGAGGGCGACGCCTATCGCTTCCGCGAGCTCATCGCCCATCGCCTGCCGGAGGCGCCGACGGCCATCGTCTCCAGCCTGCCGCTTCTCGTCAAGCCGGAGGCGCAACGCCATCGCCTGCTCGCCGACGCCTTCTCGGCCATGGAGCCGGAGGGCGTGTTCATCCAGTTCACCTATGGCGTCGTCTCGCCGATCCCGCGCGACGGCGCTTTTTCCGTCTCCTTCCGCGCCGAGGGCTCGCCGCCGGTCTGGCTGAACCTGCCGCCCGCCCGCGTCTGGGCCTATCGCCGCGCCGACGCCGCGCCCATCGCGCCGCTTCCCCGCGTCAGTCCGGCGCAGGAGCTGTTCGAGCGCCTGCGGTCGAGCGCCGAGAAAATCCAGATCGACCTCAAGCGCGAATTCGAAGACGCGCGCGCGCGCCTGTCGCCCAAGGCGCGGCTCGCCGAGACCGTGCGCAAGCCGCGCCGGCCGGCCGCGCCGAAAAAGCGGCGCTCGGCGACGGGCAAGCCCGCCGCCCCGCGCTCCTGACGTGTCAGCCCCCCATTTGCCGGATCCCGCGCCAAAACTGATCGTCGCGCTCGATCTTCCGACGCCGGACGCGGCGCGGCGCATGGTCGAGACCGTCGGCGACGCCGCCTCCTTCTACAAGATCGGCATGGAGCTCGCTTATGGCGGCGGCCTGCCGCTCGTCGGCGAATTTGCGAAAGCCGGCGCGCAGGTCTTTCTCGACCTCAAGCTGCACGACATTCCGACCACCGTCGAAAAGGCCGTGGCCAATGTCGCGCGGCTCGGCGCGACGTTTCTCACCGTGCACGCCTATCCCCAGACCATGGCCGCGGCAAAGCGCGGCGCGGCCGGCTCCGCGCTGAAAATCCTCGGCGTCACGGTCATGACCTCCTATGACGACGCCGACCTTGCCGCCGCGGGCTACGCCTTCGGCGTCGAGGCGCTGGTGTTGCGGCGCGCGCGGCAGGCGCAGGAGGCCGGGATCGACGGGCTCATCCTGTCGGGCCGCGAGCTTGCGCCGGCGCGGGCCGGGGTTGGCCGCAGCCTGCTCCTTGTCACGCCCGGCGTGCGGCCCGCAGGCGCCGAGGTCGGCGACCAGAAGCGGGTCATGACGCCCGCGCAGGCGATTCGCGCCGGCGCCGACCATCTCGTGGTCGGGCGTCCGATCACGGCCGCGCCCGATCCACGCGCCGCGACTCTCGCCATCGGCGTCGAGATCGCCGGCGCGGCCTGACGAGCGCAACGGCCGGCGGCGCATTATATTGGACAGCGTCGCCATCCCGCCGCGAGGCCCGCGCATGACCTTCGAGAGACGTTTCGCGCCCTTTGCGGCGCCCTATGCGCCGCCCGACGAGCCGATCGCCGCGCGTCTTCTCAAAGACGCGGCCTTCGCGCCTGAGGTCGAAGCCGAGATCGACCGGCTGGCGCTGCGCCTCATCCGGGGCGCGCGGGGCGAAAAGACCCCGCGCATCGGCGGCCTTGAAGACATTCTGCGCGAATATTCCCTTTCGACCGAGGAAGGCGTGGCGCTGATGGTGCTCGCCGAGGCGCTGCTGCGCGTGCCCGACGCCTTCACCGCCGACCGGCTGATCGAGGAAAAAATCGGCGCGGCGGGACATGGCGCGGCGGGACATGGCGCGGCGGGCCACGGCGCGGCGGGCCACGGCGCCACGCATCACGCGGCCGGCGGCGGCGCTGCCGAGCCGCTGCTGGTCTCGGCCGCCTCCTGGGCGCTCGGCGCGACGGCGCGCATGCTCGACAAGGGCAGGACCGCCGAGGGCGTGATGGCGGCGGCCGCGCGCCGCGTCGGCATGGGCGCGCTGCGCGCCGCGGCCCGCCAGGCCATGACGCTGATGGGCCAGCATTTCGTGTTCGCCGACACGATCGAATCGGCGCTTCGCCGGTCCGCCTCGCGCGAGGGCGCCCGGACGCGCTATTCCTTCGACATGCTGGGCGAAGGCGCCCGCACGGCGGAAGACGCGCGGCGCTATTTCGACGCCTACGCCCACGCCATTGAAAGCGTCGGGCGCGCCGGGGCGCGGGAGGGCCGGCTCGGCGTCTCGGTCAAGCTCTCGGCCCTGCATCCGCGCTATCTGCCGGCCGCGCGCGAACGCGTCCTCGCCGAGATCGTCCCGCGTGTGATCGAGCTCGCGCGCCTCGCCATGACGCACGACGTCGACATCACCCTCGACGCCGAGGAAGCGGACCGGCTCGAGCTTTCGCTCGAAATCGTCGACCTCGCGCTCGCCGGCGCGGCGCTGCGCGACTATGAAGGCTTCGGCGTCGCGGTTCAGGCCTATCAGAAGCGCGCCGGCGCGGCGATCGACCATCTCGCTTCGCTCGGCGAGGCCCATGCGACGCGGCTCAAGGTCCGTCTGGTCAAGGGCGCCTATTGGGACTCGGAGGTCAAGCGCGCGCAGGAGCGGGGTCTCGCCGACTATCCGGTCTTCACCCGCAAGCCGATGACCGACCTCAACTATGTCGCCTGCGCACGCCGGCTGCTGGCGCTGCGCCCGCGCCTCTCGCCGCAGTTTGCGACGCATAACGCGCTCACCGTCGCGACGATCGTCGCGCTCGGCGACGGCGCAGGGCAAGGGTTGGGGCACGGCTCGGGCCAGGACCCGGGCTATGAGCTGCAGCGCCTGCACGGCATGGGCGAAGAGCTTTACGCCGCGCTCGCCGTCGCGCGCCCAGACCTCCCGCTCCGCGTCTACGCGCCCGTGGGCGAGCATGAGAATCTGCTCGCCTATCTCGTGCGCCGCCTCCTCGAGAACGGCGCCAACTCCTCTTTCGTGGCGCAGATCGGCGACCGCGACATCGCGCCCGAACGGCTGATCGCACGGCCGCAGGCGCTGATCCTCGAGCCCGCTCAGGCGCACTCAAAACGCCTGCCGGCGCCGCTCGACCTGCACATGCCGGCGCGCAAGCTCGCGCCAGGGCTCGAATTCGGCGACCGCCGCGGCGTCGACGTCCTGCTCGCCTCGCTGCGCCGCACGCCCGAAGCGCTCGCGGCCGAGCGCATGGTTTCGCGCCCCGCCGTGGCGGCCGGACGCCCCGTGCTTTCGCCGATCGACGGCGCTCTTGTCGGCCATGTCGAGGACACGCCCGCAGAGCTCGCGCCGGTGCTGCTCGCGCGGGCGCGCAAGGGCTGGCGCGCCTGGTCGCGCCTGCCGGTCGAGGCGCGCGCCGAGCGGCTCGAACGCGCCGCCGCGCGGCTTGAGGCGGAACAGCCGCGCTGGCTGCGCCGCTTGCAGGAAGAAGGCGGCAAGACGCTCGACGACGCTGTCGCCGAATGGCGCGAGGCGATCGATTTCCTGCGCTATTACGCGATCGAGGCGCGCACGGCCTTCGCCCCGAAATTGTTGCCGGGGCCGACCGGCGAGGCCGACAGCCTGCGGCTCGAGAGCCGCGGCGTCTTCGTCTGCGTCAGCCCGTGGAACTTCCCGCTCGCCATTTTTCTCGGCCAGGTCGCGGCCGCGCTCGTTTCCGGCAATGCGGTGATCGCCAAGCCCGCCGAGCAGACGCCGCTGATCGGCGCCGACGCGGTCGAGCTGCTGCACAAGGCCGGCGTGCCGCATGACGCGCTGATCCTCGCGCAGGGCGACGGCGCGCTCGGGGCCGCGCTCGTCGCCGCGCCCGGCGTCGACGGCGTCGCCTTCACGGGTTCGGACGCCGCGGCGCGGTCGATCAACCGCGCCCTCGCCGAAAAGGACGGGCCGATCACGCCGCTGATCGCCGAAACCGGCGGGATCAACGCCATGATCGTCGACGCCACCGCCCTGCCCGAACAGGTCGTCGACGACGTCGTCATGTCGAGCTTCCGCTCGGCCGGCCAGCGCTGCTCGGCGCTGCGCCTTTTATGTGTGCAGGAGGATGTCGCCGACCGCATTCTCGCCATGGCCGCAGGCGCCGCGCGGGAGCTGCGCGTCGGCGATCCGCGCGACGTCGGCGTCGACGTCGGGCCGGTGATCGACGGGGAGGCGCGCGCCAGGCTCAGCGCCCATGTGGCGCAGATGCGCGGGCGCGCCGACGTCAAGACCGTCTTCGCCGGCGAGGTCGAGGCGGCGGCCCCGGACGGAGGATTTTATGTCCCTCCTCATATCTTCGAGCTGCCGTCGGTCGCGGCGCTCACGGGCGAGGTGTTCGGCCCGGTTCTTCATGTCGTGCGCTACCGCGCGGCCGGGCTCGACGCGCTTCTCGACGCGATCGAGGCGCTCGGATACGGGCTGACGCTCGGCGTGCATTCACGGGTCGATTCGACCATCGCCGCCGTGCTCGGGCGCCGTCTCGCCGGCAATTGCTACGTCAACCGCAACATGATCGGCGCTGTGGTCGGCGTGCAGCCTTTCGGCGGGTTCAGGCTGTCGGGCACGGGCCCCAAGGCCGGCGGGCCTCACTATCTGCCGCGCTTTGCTGTCGAGCAGTCGATTGCGGTCAACACGGCCGCCGTCGGCGGCGACCTCAACCTCATCAACGCCGCCGACTGAGGCGGCCGCCAGAAATCTGAAAGAGCCGGACCCGCGAGCGAGGCCCCCGGGCCCGGCAAGTCAAGCCTATTCGGCGGCTTCGGCGGCGGCGACGCGCGCCGAGTCGAGGCCGCGGAAGATCGCGCAGCGCTGGAACACTTCGAGCGTCGGCGGCGATTTCTTCTGATGGCAGTATTTGGCGGCGAGCTTCGCCAGCCCCTTGATGTCGCGCCCCGAGGTCGAGGGAAATTCGGCGACCAGCGCGTCGACCAGATCGTCGGAGATCGACAGCGCGAACTGCTCGGCCATGACGCGCCAGATGCGGCGCTTGGCTTCCTCGTCGGGCGGATAATATTTGATCAGCGCGATGCAGCGCGAGACAATCGCCTCGTCGATGTCGTCGACGCGGTTGGTGGTGAGGAACAACAGCCCGTTGAAATATTCAAGCACGCGCAGGAACACGCCGACCACCGCGTTCATGGCGATGTTGTCGTCGCGCCGCTTGATGTAGACGTCGGCCTCGTCGATCAGCATCACCGCGCCCCAGCGCTGCGCGCGCGTGAGGATGTCCTTCAGCGCCGTCTCCATGGCCGCGACGTTGAGGCCGAGCTGGCCCGAATGCACGCGGTAGAGCGGGCGCTGGATGATCTCGGAATAGACCTCCGCGGTCAGCGTCTTGCCGACGCCGGGCGGGCCGGCGCAGAGCACGGTGGTGCCGCCCGACTTGCCCTCGACGATATCGTCCATGAGCACGTCCATCTCGGCGGTCAGGATGTCGATGAGGTCAGTCTGCTCGGGCGGCAGCACCAGCTTCTGCTTCAGCGCCGGCTGGTACCTGTAGGGCGTCAGTTCGTCGACATGCACCCACAGATGATGATGCAGGTCGAGGTGGAACATCAGGATGTAGGGATGCACCGGGATCTGCGTGAAGAGGCCGGGCGGCATTTCCTCGCGCAATGCGTTGATGTCGTCCTCGCAGTCGAACTTGTTGCTTTTCGAGGCTTTGCGCGCGAAATGGGCGAGCACGTCGCCGGGCGCCTCGAGCGTCAGGGCGCGATTGGTCAGCGCCTCCTCGTCATTGACGAGCCGGGCCGCGCCGCCGCTCGACGACAGCACGATGATGTCCTTGCGCGCCCAGTCGGTGTCGCGATGCGAGGCGTTCGGATCCTCGGCGTGGAAGCCCGTGCCCTTGCCGAGGAATTGCGCGCCATAGCGGCCGCGCCAGTCGAAATAGCGCTCGGCGGCCGCGTCAAAAGCCTCGATCAGCGCCGGCGTCTCGCGCACGAAGCCCTTGGCCGCGAGAATTTCGGTGAGGGTGCGCCCGGCGACGTCATTGGCGGCGATGCGGACGCCGCTCGTCTGCAGCACGCCCTTGGCGTTGGCCTTGAGCTCGATCATGATCTTGCCGGTCTCGTCGTTCGAGGCCGGCACATAGTCGAAGCGCGTGACGATATAGGGCAGCGGCTTCGCGGCGACGCTGGCGGTGAACAGCCAGCCGCGTATGGCGTCCGTCATGAGAAGCTTGACCAGCGCGGGCAGAACCGTTTCGAGCTCGCCCGCCTCATAGCGCTTGCCCTGCGCGGCGAAGGCCTCGCGCAGCGTCGCGATCTGCGCCGCCCGCGACTGCATGTCGGGCCCGGCGCCGCGATAGAGCGTTTCGAGATAGTCGAGCTCCTCGCCGGCGAGATGGGTCAGGTCGAGCTCGATCCTGTCGCTGAAGCGAAGCTGCGACGACAGCCCCGAATGCGCCGGGAATTTGGCGGCGAGGGCCTCGACGTAAGGCCGTTCGATCTGGATGTTCATCGCGTGATCCATCTTTCGGGCGGATAGGGCGGAAGCGTCAGGATGCGCGCGTCTTCAACCGCGGCGCCGACGGTGAAATGATAGACGTCCTGAAATTGCGTCGAGCCGGACGAAAGTCCGAGAAGGCCGTGGACCTCGTCGTCGAAGAAACAGCCGATTCCCGTGCCGTCGAAGCCGAGCGCGCTCGCCCAGAGATAGAAGGCCTGGCCGATCAGCCCCGCCTCCCAGTGCAGGCGGCGATAGGCGAAGGCCCCTTCTTTTTCGAGCGTCGCGTCGAAATCGGCGATCATGGCGGCGGCGAAGGCGCTCTTGCCGGCGAGCGCCTGCAGGCAGGCGAGGCGCGTCGCCTCCTTCTCGGCCGATTGCGCGACGAGCCGGCGCAGCGGAGGCCCCCCAAGATCGACCGGGGCCCATTCAAAGGCGGGATTGGCGGCGGCGCGCAGGCGCGCGGCCATGTCCGCGTCGCGCTCGAGCGCGTAAAGTCCGGGCTCGAGCGCTTCGACGCGATGAACGAAAAAGACCGGCGTGATCGCCGGCGCGAAGGGAAAACCGCCAAGCAGCGGCGCGGCGCCGGGCGCGATCGCCGCCAGCATGCATGCGAAAGCCTCGCGCGGCAGGGCGGTCTTGCCGTCCATGCGCTGCGCGCTGCGGCGCCGGCGCACGGCTTCGGCAAGTGGGCGGGCACCCTGCGGCGCGGGCGGCGGCGCGAGGCGCGCCGGCGTCTGCGGCGCCGGCGTCTGCGGCTTGCGGCAGAACTGGAGCGCGAGATCGATCAGCGGCCAGCCGTCATGATCCTCGCTGAGCCGGTTCGCGGCGCCAAAGAACTGGCGCGGCGCGTCAATGAGCGCGGCGAGGTCCGGCGGCGCAGCGCCCGGCTGCGTCTCGATCCATAGAATGAGGTCCGGATGCTCGGCCTCGCGCCGATGCGAGGCGTCGGCGCGGTCGAGGCCGAGGAGCCCAATGAGCGTTTCGTCGGAGGGCTGCGCCAGAAGCTCGGCGCGCCAGCCGAGCGCCGCGGCCGCCTGCGCGGCCGCGCCGATAGCGTGGCCGGCGTCGAGCTGGCAGTAGCGAAAGGCGCGCTCGCCATATTTCCACGCTTCGCGCCAGGGCACGGCGGTGAGGCAAAGCAGAAACCCGCCGATCGGCGCGGGCGTGTTTTCGGCATAGCCGGCGCGCAGCTCCAGCGCATGGGCGAGCGGCGCATAATGATAGAGCCCGGCCGAGTCGCCGACGCCGGACACAGCGCCGAGCATCACATAAGCTTCGGTCGGGTGGAGATTGCCGCTCGAGGGATTGTTGCGCAGCGCCCAGGTGGAGCCGTCGGCGCTTTTCCAGGCGCTGAGGCCGAAGCCGAGCTCGCAGAAGAGCCCAAGCGAATCGCGATCGAGCGGCGCGGGCGCGGGCGCGGGGCCCGGGAACGGGGTCGGCGCGGCCTCGGCGACTAGAGGCAGGAAAATTTGCGGCGCGCCCGCGAATGTCCGGTAGGGATTCGGCTGCGAGGTCCAGTCGAGGAAAGCCGGCCCCAGCGCGTAGCGCGTCGGCGCGTGCTTGACGCGCAAATGATAGCCGCGGATGTCCGCGGGCATTCTGTCGTGGGAGACGTTCAAGAAACCGCTCGCGCAAGGCGCCGGCGACGCCGGCAGGGCACGGTTCTTGAAGTTCAAGGATCATGCCTCTTTGCGGCGGCGCAAACCGCCTAGCCGGAGGCGTGGGATTTCAACGCTTTGACGAGGGCCGCCCGCTGGCGCGGCCGGCGTTTGAAGCAAATGGGACATAGATCCATGTCCGACATTGTCCGCTTTGCTGCGAAGCGACATGCCGCATTCGGCGCGCTCGGGACGCTTGAGATCGTCGGTCAGGCGGCGCGATGCTTCACGCGTCAGGAGGCGGGGGTCGTTTCGCGCGCGCTCGACGCGGTCGCCACGGGCGCGTCGCCGGAGCGGCAGATCTTCATGAGCCCCATCGCCAGCGACCATGAGTTTGAGGCCGTGGCCAGCGACGAGGGCCTGCGCGTTCTGGGCGCGCCGCTGGACGACGTTATGTTGAGCTGGGCGCAGGCGCGGGCGCTGTCCACTCTGCTACGCGCCTTTTCGGCGGGCGCATGAGGCTTATTGGCGGCGTGGCGCGTGGGGGATTTGCTGTTTGCAGGGGGGATCTGTTTGCGGGTGAACGAGGCGGAGTTTGGGGCGCTGCGTTCTTTGCGGGCCTGGCGGCGACCTACTCTCCCGCGTCTTGAG
>NZ_JBGAHM010000050.1:0-18080 GCF_044226135.1 Methylocella sp.
GCGGGGCAGGTCGAGGCGCTCGCCGCGCGCAGCCCGTCGAGGTCGCGCGGCCCGAGCGCGGCGAGCGCGCCGTCTTCCTTCCGGCACGCCTCCGCCTCGGCGGCGAGGACGCGCTCAAGCTCGGCGAGGCGCTGGCGCGCGGCGGCGACCGCCTCGGGGCAGGCCCCGCCCAAAAGACGGCGCAGCGCCTCGGGGTCGCGCGCGGGAGCCGCGGCGAGCGCGGCGCGCTCGCCGCCGCAGGCGGCTTCCTGTTTCTGCCGAAGAACGGCGGCCTCCTGCTCCAGCCGCCGGCGCTCGGCCTCCTGCCGCTGCCTCTCGGTCTCCTGCCGCAGGCGCTCGGCGGCGGCGCGCTCGGCGGCCTCCTTCTCGCGGCGGGCGGCTTCGGCCTCGCGCAGGGCGCGTTCCTTCTGCGCCGCGAGGGCGCGTTCGAGCGCGACGACCCGATAACGCGCCTCGATGGCGTGGAAAGACGACGGAAAGCGCTCCATGAAATCGCGCAGGACGGCGGGATCGTCGGAGTCCTTCACCTTCTCCCAGGCAAGGCGGTCGGCCTCGTTGAGATAATAGTCGCCGGCGAGCGCGGCGTAGGTCTCGGGCCGCTGGCGCCCGTCGGTCGCGGCGATCACGTCGCCGGCGACGCGCCGGAACAGCGTCTCGACCTCAAGGCCCGGCTCGGCGAGGCGTTTCAGGAAGGCTTTGGTGAAGGGGCTGTTGCGCCCGTCCCCGTCATAGGCGACCGAGCCCGGCGCGGCGGCGAAGGCGATGAGGATTTCGTCGGGCCTGTCGCCGCGGCGCAGACCCCGCGACCGCGCCTCGCGCTCAGGGGCGGCCGAAACGCCATTGTCGGCGCGGGCGAGGCGCCCCGCGACGGGATTGTCGCGGCAGGCGTCGAGGGCCATGATCTTGACCCCTTTCGCGCGATCGAGCACGCCGCGCACGTTGTCGACGCCGACGGCCCCGAACGCCAGGCTGATCTCGTCGTTGATCTCGGCGTCGACCGGAAGAAGATAATTGTGCCCCTGATGCTGCACCGCGTGGCCGGCGTAGAAGAACAGCGAGGCGTCGGCGTCGGCCGCGAGCCGCGCGAACTGCTGGATCGCCTTGCCGGCGGCGGCGAGGTCGACGTCGGTTTCGAGCAGCACCTCGAAGCCGAGCTTCTTCAGGGCGGCGGCGACGTCCTCGGCGTCGTTGCGGGCGTTGGGCAGGACGAGTTCGGGATTTTTGTAGGCGGCGTTGCCCATGACGAGGGCCACGCGGCGCTCGGCGCGCGCCTCCCCGAGCCCCGCCGCAAGCGCGGCGCAGGCGAACAGGAGCACGGTCAGGATCCGAACCGGATGAAGCATTCTGTCCGTCGGCGCGAAACGGCGCGCGGCCCGCGCGGAACGCCGGCCGGCGCGACATGGACCCAAACATAGGCGCGCCCCGGCCCCTAAACAATCTCGCGCCGCGCGTCCCCGTGCGGCGCCGCACTTCGGGCCGGGCGACGATGGCGATGCTGTGGCGCGGATCGCGCGTTTGGGCTATGCCGGGGGAGTTCGCTCCAAGCTACGAAGTCGCGGAAACAAAAGCTTTATCTTTGTTCTGTCGTTTGAAGCCGGCGGGAGGCCGCGATGACGCTGACCCTGACCATCGAGAATGAGGCGAGCCTTGCGAACGGGGCTCCGACCAGCGTCAGCCTGACCGACGGCCGCGGCGTCGACATCGGCCGCTCCGCAGGGGTCGACTGGCCCCTGCCCGACCCCACCCGCTTCATCTCGGGGCGCCATTGCGAAATCCGCTTCCGCGAGGGCGCCTACTGGCTGAACGACATTTCGACCAACGGCACGTTCCTCAATGATTCGCCGCGACGGGTGCAGTCGCCGCACCGGCTGCGCGACGGCGACCGCGTGGCGATCGGCTCCTATGTCATCCTCGTCGCGCTCGACGAACCCGCCGAGGCGCCGGCGCCGCGGGCCGGCACGCTCTGGCCGAACGCGGCCGAGCCCCTGATCGAGCCCGGCCCCGGCGCGCCGCTCGACCCGATCATCGCGCGGCAGGTGGCGGAGGCGATCGCCGTCGAGACCGCCGCGCCGCCGTCGGCGGCGCCCCCCGACGAGATCGCCGAGGCGCGGCAGGCCGCCGAGGCCGCCGGAAAGCCCTTCACCATGCTGCGCCCGCGCGGCTTCTTCCCGCGCCCCGACGAGGCCCGGCCCGAAGCGCAAGTCCAGCCTGAAGTCCAGCCCGAAGCCCCGCCCGAAGCGCAAGCCCCGCCCGAAGCCGACCTCTGGGCCGATCCCGACCCGGCCCGGACGCCGTTCGCCCCAGGGCCGCAGGACGATCCCTGGGCCGAAACCTCCGCGCCCGGGTTTTCGTCCGGGCCGGCGGCGCGCGCCGCCGGCGAGGCGCCGGCCGCGGAGGCAGGGCGCGTCGAGGCCCAGACCGCCGCCAGCCTCCGGGTTCCTGAACCCGAGGCCCCGGAAGCGCCGGAGGGCCAGCCGCGCCCCTTCGACGCGCGGCCGCCCGACCTGCGCGGCCCGGACCTGCGCGCGCCCGACCTGCGCGGCCCTGACCTGCGCGGCCCTGACCTGCGCGCCGCAGAGGCCGCGTCCGAGCCGGAGCCGGCCCATGGCCCGGCCGCTCCCTTGCGTGAAAATCTCGCTGCGCCCGAGGCCGCGTCGCCCGAGCCCGCCGGGGCGCACGCCGAGGCCGCGGCCGGCGCGCCGAGCGCCGAGGATTTCCTGAAAGCTTTCGCCCGGGGCGCCGGCATGCCCGAGCATGTTTTTTCGCGGCGCGACCCGCTCAAGGTCGGCGAGGAGATGGGCGCCCTGATGCGCCGCGCGGTCGAGGACATGACCCAGCTCCTCAAGGCCCGCTCGCACGCCAAGGGCTTCGCCCGGGCCTCGAGCCAGACCATGATCCAGGCGGTGGACAATAATCCGCTGAAGTTCGCGCCGACCCCCGAGGACGCGCTGAAGATCATGTTCGGGCCGCGCACCGCCGGCTATCTCGACGCGCGACGCGCCTTCGAGGCGGCCTTCCTCGACCTCAAGGCGCATCAGATTTCGACCTACGCCGCCATGCGGCAGGCCGCGCGCATGCTGGTCGAGGACTTGGACCCCAGGGAGATCGAGGCCGAGGCCGGGTCGGACGGCGCCCTCGCCGCCCTGTTCGGCGGTCACAAGGCGCGGCTCTGGGACGTGTTCCTCGCGCGCTGGCGGGCGAAAAGCCTGCGCCACGAAGACGGGCTCGTCGACGCCTTCATGCTTTACTTTTCGCAATGCTACGATGACGCCAAGGACGGCGGCTAGCGCCCGCTTTCCTTGGAGAAAAGCCCGGCGCGCGAGCGACCGGGCCGCAGACCGGGGGCGCCGACGCGCCGCCATGCAGGATCGGGAGCGAGACCGCGCCGTGACGAGCGACGAAGACGAGGCCAAGCCCGCGGCGCCGGAGCGCGACGACCGCACCATCTTCCGCCCGGCGCCGCGCCAGGCCGCGGCGCCGCGCGACGACGCGCGGCCGACGGACCCAGCCCCCGCGCCGCCGTCCGGCGCCGACCGGGCGCAGGGCTTTGCGCCCGCCTCCTCCGACATGACGGTCGTCTCCTTCTCGGCCGACCGCCTGCCGGACGACCGCACCGTGTTTCGCCCCAACCCGGCCGGCCGGCGCCCCGCCGCGCCGCAGGGCGGCGTTCCGACAAGGCCGGCCGACCCCGCGCCGGCCCGCAAGGCGCTGACGCAGGGCGAGGCGCTCGCCGCGCCGAACGCCAACCCGATGATGCAGGCCGCGGCGCCGGTGCTGCTGCTGCTCGGCCGGCTCAGGGCGGCGCAGCTGCGCGCCCAGGGGCGCAACCCGGCGCCCCAGATCGCCGCCGCGATCGAGGAGGCGGAGCGCGCCATGCTCGCGGCCGGCGTCGCCCCGCAGGAGGCGACGGCCGCCAAATATGCGCTCTGCGCCTCGGCCGACGAAGTGCTCGCGCATCTCCCCGAAGAAGAGATCGGGGGCGTGCGCAAGGCCTCGCTCGCGACGCGCTTCTTCGGCGAGAGCGACGGCGCCCCCCGCCTCTATGACGAGATCGCGCGGGCGAAGGCCGACCCGTCCGCCCATTACGGCCTGATCGAGCTTCTGCACGCCTGTCTCGCGCTCGCCTTCGCGACGCGCGACTCGGAGGTCGCGCGCGCGGAGCTCGGCGCGCTCATGGACAAGGCCACGCCGCCGCCGGCCGCGCTGTCGCCGCGCTGGCGCGGCCAGAATCTGCCGGCCCGCGCCCTGCGGCTGCGCGTGCCGCTGTGGGCCGCGGCCGGCGTCGCGGGCCTCGCCGTGTTCGGCGCCTATGTCGGCTTCCGCCTCTCGCTCGGCGCGAAGGCCGAGGCCGCGGCGGTCGCGGCGGCCGGGCTCAACCCCGTCGCGCCCGTGGCCATCTCGCGCAAGGAGCCGGTCGCGCCGCCGCCGCCGCCGCCGCCCTCCCCGGCGCAGGTCTCGCAGCTCGACCATATCCGCACCGTGCTCGCGCCCAACATCGAATCGGGCGCGCTCAGCGTCGACGCCGGGCCCAACCAGATCGTCATCCGCATCGTCGACCGCTCGCTGTTCCCGCCCGGCAGGGCGACCGTGCTCGACGACGTGAAGCCGCTCATGATGTATGTCGCCATGGCGCTCGACGACGGGCGCGGCGCCGTGCGCGTCGTCGGCCATTCCGACAACACGCCGATCTCCAACGCGCGCTTCTCGTCCAATTTCGAGCTTTCGCTCGAACGCGCGAAAACCGTCGGCGACCTGCTCAAGCAGTCGCTCTCCAATCCCGAGCGGGTCGAGACCGAGGGCAAGGGCGCCGACGCGCCGATCGCGCCGAACGACACGGCCGAGGGCCGGGCGAAGAACCGCCGGGTCGAGATCGTCGTGCCGCGCAGCGACTAGCGCGGCGCGGCGGGCAGGAACGCGATTTTCGGCAAGGCGGCTTATTCCATGATCAGCAAATTCTGGCTCCGCATCCTCGTCAGCCTCGCCGGCGCGCTCGCGCTCGCGCTGCTGATCTGGTTCGCCGCGCCGCTCGTCTCCTTCGGCGGAGCGCATCCTTTCGAGGAGCCGCCGCAGCGCCTCGCGCTGATCGGCCTGATGCTCGCGCTCGTCGGCGGCGCCGGCGCGCTGCGCCTCATGCGCCGGCGCGCCGGCGCGGAGCGGATCGCCGCGAGCCTCGCCGAGGACGGCGACGCGCCGGTGCTCGCCGAGCGCATGAAGGAGGCGCTCGGCGTGCTGCGCGCCCGCGGCGGCCGGGCCAATTATCTCTATGACCTGCCCTGGTACCTGCTGATCGGCCCGCCGGGCTCCGGCAAGACCACCGCGCTCGTCAATTCAGGGCTCGAGTTTCCGCTCGCCGAGGGCCTCACGCCCGATTCCGTCAAGGGCGTCGGCGGCACGCGCTATTGCGACTGGTGGTTCACCGAAGACGCCGTGCTGATCGACACCGCCGGCCGCTACACGACGCAGGATTCGGACACGAGGGCCGACCACAAGAGCTGGCTCGCCTTTCTCGACCTTTTGAAGAAGAACCGGCCGCGCCAGCCGATCAACGGGGTTCTCGTCGCGATCAGCCTCGAAGACCTCCTGACCCTGCCCGCGGCCGAGGTCGACGCCCATGCGCAGGCGATCCGCGCCCGGCTCGTCGAGCTCGCCGACCGCCTCAAGGTCGATTTTCCGGTCTACGCCCTGTTCACCAAGGCCGATCTCGTCATCGGCTTCATGGAGTTTTTCGGCGATCTCGACGAGGACGGCCGGGCGCAGGTGTTCGGGGCGACCTTCCAGACCATGGACAAGACGAAGTCCATGCTTTTCTGCGCCCGGCCGGAGTTCGCCGCGCTGCTCGACCCCCTGAACCGGCTCGCCGAAAAGCGCCTCGACGAAGAAAAGGACGTCGCGACGCGCGCGCTCGCCTTCGGCTTTCCGGCGCAGATGGCCGCGCTCGAAAAGCCCGTGCTGTCCTTCCTCGACGCCATTTTTGATCCCTCGCGCTACCGGATCGCCGCGCCGCTGCGCGGCTTCTATTTCACCTCCGGCACGCAGCAGGGCGCGCCGATCGACCAGCTCATCGGCGCGCTGTCAAAGAGCTTCGGCGCCGAAGCCGCGGGGGCCCGGCTCGCCTCCGGCCAGGGGCGGAGCTTCTTTCTCGGCGACCTGCTCAAGAAGGTCGTGTTCGGCGAGGCCGGGTGGGTCTCGACCGGGCGCGCGCGGCGCCTGGCGCGCCTCTCGGCCTTCGCCGCGCTGCTCGTCGCGACGCCGCTCGCGCTGTTCGGCCTGTGGCTCGCCTATGCCCGCAACCTCGACCGGCTCGATCATTTCGAGGAAGCCGTCGCGGCCTATCCCGCCGCCTCGCGCGGGGTCGGCGCGGCCGACGAGATCGCCGACCGCGACCTGTCGAAGGCGCTGCCGGCGCTGCATGCGCTGCGCTACCTGCCGGGCGGCTACGCCGAGACAAAGGCCGCGCAGGGCGGCTCCGAGCTCGGCCTCAACCAGTCGGCGCGGCTGCGCTCGGCCGCCGAAACCGCCTATGGCGTCGGGCTCGAACGCATGCTGCGCCCGCGGCTCGTCTACCGGCTCGAAGAGCTGCTCGCCGGCGCGGGCGACCCTTCGGCGCGCTTCGACGCGCTGAAGGTCTATCTGATGCTCGGCGGGCTCGAGCGGGTCGACCGGGATCTTCTCGTCTCGTTCATGGAGCGCGACTGGTCCGAAACGCTTTATCCGGGCCCAAAGAACGCCGAGGGCCGCAAGGAGCTCGAACAGCATCTCACCGCCCTGATCGACCTCGAATCCGGGCGCGCGCCGCGGGTCGGCCTCGACGGGCCGCTCGTCGAGAAGGCGCAGGCCGCGATCGCCGCCGAGAGCGTTTCGACGCGCGCCCTGCGCCTGATGGAGACGCAGGCGAAGGCGACGCTGCGGCCGGACTGGACGGCGGTGAAGGCCGGCGGGCCCGGCGCGCTGATCGTCTTTGAACCCTCGGTCGAGAGCGTCGCCGTCCCCTATTTCTACACCAGGGCCGGCTATGAGGGTTTTCTCAAGGGCCTGCCCGCGACCATCGAGGAGATGGAGCGCGACCGCTGGGTTCTGGGCGCGGCCGGGCGAACGCCGGAGATGGCGGCCCAATATGACAAGCTCCAGGAGACGCTCGCCGACGCCTACGCCACGAATTTCATCGCCGCCTGGAAATCGGCGATCGACGCGCTCAAGGCGCGTCCGCTGACCTCTGACCGGCCGGCCTATCCGGCGCTGACGGCCGCGGCCTCCGTCACCTCGCCGGTCGCGCGCCTGCTCGAATCGATCCGCGACGAGACGCAGCTTGAAGCCGACGGCGCCTCCGTCGTCGGCGCCTCGGGAGAGACGCCCGCGGCCCGGATCGACGCCGCGCTCGCGCCCTATCACAAGCTCGTCGCGGGGGACCCCGGCGCCCGGATCATCGACCGCGCGCTGGCCGAGCTCAATGAATTGCGCCTCGACCTGACGCGCCTCGCCGTCGAGCCCGGCGCCCAGACGGGCCTCGCCGAGCGCGTCGAAAGCGGCGTCGCCCGCATGAAGACCCAGACCGGGCAGTTGCCGCCGCCCTTTGCGGCCATGGCGGCGCGGGCCGGCGACGAGATTCTCGCCGAGATCGGCGCGGCCGGCGCCGCCCAGACCATGGCGCGGCTGCGCAACGAGATCGCGCTCACCTGCCAGGAAAAGATCGCCAGCCGCTATCCCTTCGACAAGGACGCCGTCCGCGACGTCGAGCTTGAGGATTTCGCGCGCGTGTTCGGCCCCGGCGGGCTCATCGACGCCTTTGTCTCCGGCGTGCTCGCGCCCGCCGTCGACATGTCGGGGCCGCAATGGACGTGGCGCGGCGACGGGCCGCTGTCGCGCCAGATCCCGCCCGAGGCGCTCGCCGACTTCAGGCGCGCGGGCGAGATCAGGGCCGCCTATTTCCCCGGCGATTCGGCCGCGCCGGGCTTCAATTACGCCGTCACGCCGCCGGCCGTCAGCGGCGTCAGGCTCGACATCGACGCGACCTCGATCCAGGGCGGCTCCGGCGCGGCCCAGCTCGTCTGGCCGGGCGCGGCCGAATATCACCGCGCCCTGCTCACCATGCGGTCGTCGGCGGCGCAGCCGCCGATGCTGCTGAAACAGGGCCTGTGGTCGGTGCTGCGCCTGCTCGACGCCGCCGAGGTCGACGGCCAGCGCGCCGTGTTTTCTCTCGGCGGCAAGTCGCTCGCCTTCCGTTTCGCCGCGACGCCGGCCAATCCGCAGGCGGGCCTGAAGCCGTTCGACCTCGAAGGGCTGCGCGCCTTCCGCTGCCCCGGCGGGAGCTGAGCCGATGCGCTGCGGCCTCTACGGCAAGCTCCCGGCCCGGCGCGACTTCGTCGCGGCCGGCGCGCCGCGCGCCTTTTTGCGCTTGTGGGAGCCATGGCTTGAAGCCGTCATGAAGGAGGCCCGCGCGCTGCAGGGCGAATCGGCCTTCGCGGCGCATTACCATCGCGCCCCGATCTGGCGCTTCTGGCTCGGCCCGGCGGTCTGCGGCGAAGCCTTCGTCGGCGCGTTGATGGCCTCGGTCGACGCGCTCGGCCGGATGTATCCGCTGACGCTGATGGGCTTTGACGGCGAAGGCCGCCCGCTCGCGCCGCCGACGCGCGCGGCGCGCGAGGCCTGGTTCCACGACGCCGAGGCGCTGCTGCTCGACGCGCTCGATCCCGAGGCCGAGACCGGCGCGCTCCTTGGCCGTCTCAAGGGGCTCTCCGGGGACGCGGGGGGAGACGACGCGCCGGGCGCCGCCGCACAGGCTCTCGCCGCGCTCGCGCCCTGGGCGAGCCCTGCGGAAGAGGATGAGGCGAGCGTCTGGTGGACCATCGGCGGCGAGAACGTTCCGCCGCTGGCGCTCGCGGCCGCCGGGCTGCCGCAGGGCGCGGCCTTTTCGGCCATGTTCGGGCCGTCGCCGCAGGCGGCCGACGAAAGCGGAGTCCCGCGCGGCTGAAACACGCTAGGGAGGAGCCGCGCCCGGAGCCGCCGTCCGGGCCGGCGCGAAAAAGGACCGGCGCGATGAAAAACGTTTCAGGACAATTCGAAAGCGCCGCCGCCTCCGACGTCGGCAAGGTTCGGCTCGAAAACGAGGACGCCTTTCTGCTCATGCCCGAAATCGGCGTCTTCGCCGTCGCCGACGGCATGGGCGGGCATGAGGCCGGGCGGCTCGCAAGCTCCGTCGTCGTCGGCGAGCTCGGCAAGCTGAACGAGCCCGACTCCGTCGCCGACCTGCTCGCGCGCTGCCGCGACAGGCTCGCCGGCGCCAACGCTAGGCTCATCGAGATCGCCGCCGGGCGCGGCGGGGCGGTGATGGGCGCGACCGTCGCCACGGTGCTCGCCTGGGAGGGCTATTACGCCTGCGTCTGGTCGGGCGACAGCCGCATCTATCTTGTGCGGCGCGGCGAGATCGCCCAGCTCTCGCGCGACCACACCGAGGTCGCCGAACTCGTCGCCGAGGGCGTGCTCACCGCCGAGGAGGCGCTGAGCTGGCCGCGCCGCAACGTCATCACCCGCGCCGTCGGCGTCTATCCGGAGCTCGAGGTCGAGGTCGCACAGGGCGTGCTCGAAAAGGGAGACGTGTTCATCCTCTGCTCGGACGGCCTCACCAACCACGTCAGCGACGCGGAAATTCTGGAGGCCGCCCGCTCGGCCCCGCCGCAGGGCGCGTGCGACCGGCTCGTCGCGTTGACCATGGAGCGCGGCGCAAGCGACAATGTGACCGTCGTCGCCGCCCGCTACGCCCCGATGGGCTCGACCATCGTCTTCGCCCAGGACGAGGCGGCGAAGGCGCGCTGGCCGCGATCATGAACCAGGCCGCGGCCTTCGGGTCGACCCGGCCGATCATTCCGGCGGGAACGCAGCTCAACGGCATCTATGAGATCGACGAGCCGATCGCCGCCGGCGGCATGGGCGAGATCTACAAGGGCCATGCGATCCAGACGGGCGACCCCGTCGCGATCAAGCTCATCCGCTCCGACCTCGCCGAGGCCGAGGCCGCCTTCGCGCTGTTCCGCAAGGAAGCCTCGGCGCTGCACAACCTCTACCATGAGGCGATCGTCCGCTATTACGTGTTCACCGTCGATCCCGTGCTGCGGCGGCCCTATCTCGCCATGGAATATGTCGACGGCCAGTCGCTGTCGGCCATGCTGCGCGGCGGCCCGCTCGCGTTCGAGGCCGCCCTGCGCCTCACCCAGCGCATCGCCGCGGGCCTCAACGCCGCGCATGAGCGCGGCATCATCCATCGCGACGTCTCGCCCGACAACGTCATCATTCCCGGCGGCGACATGAGCCGCGCCAAGATCATCGACTTCGGCATCGCCCGCTCGACCCGCCTCGAAGACGAGGGCACGGTGATCGGCGCGGGCTTCGCCGGCAAGTATAATTACGTCTCGCCGGAGCAGCTCGGCCTTTACGGCGGCGAGATCACCCCCAAATCCGACATCTACAGCCTGGGGCTCGTGCTCGCCGAGGCGCTGCGGGGCGCGCCGATCGACATGGGCGGCAATCATGTCGACGTGATCGACAAGCGCCGCGTCGTGCCGGACCTCGGCCCGGTCGACGAAAGGCTGCGCCCGCTCATCGAGCACATGCTGCAGCCGGACCCGGCCGACAGGCCGGCCTCGATGGCCGAGGTCGCGGGCTACCGGATCGACGCCGCGCCCCGCCCGCAGCGGCCAAGGCCAAGACCCGCCCAGCCCGCGCTCAAGCCGCAGGACGCGACGCGCGCCAATCCGCTCATGATCGGCGCCGCCGCGGCCGTGGCCGTCGCCCTGCTCGCGGCGGCGCCTTTCATCTACCGCGCCCTGCGGCCGCCAGGCCCGGCTGGCCGCCGCCGGTGCTCCAGGAAGACGCCGGCGCGCAGCCGCCGAAGCTCGACGCGGGAAACTCTGACGCGCGCAGGCGGGAGGTCCTGGAGCACCGGCGGCGGCGCCGGCGTCGGGCCTGGCGGCCGCAGCCCGGGCGCCGCGCCGCGACGCAGGCGGGCCTCGCCGCGCCCGACCTGCCAGCGGTCGGGCCGCTCGCGCCGTCGTCGCCGCCGACCGACGCCGCAAGCGTCGCGGCGCGCGAGGCCGCCCTCGCCGCGCGGAAAAAGTCCCTCGCCGACGATTACGGCGGCGACTGCTTTTACGCCAGAGCCCTGACGCTCGCCGACGGCGCGGCGGCGATCGAGGGCTTCGGTCCGTCGAGCCTGCCCTTCCGCGCGCTCGACGCCGCGCTGACCGAGCCCGGCGGCGCCGAGCCCGACATCGGCGTGCGCCAGATCGCCCCCGGCCAATGCCCGGCGGCGGCCTTCCTCAATGATTTGCGCGGCTCGACCGCCGCGCCCGTGAGGCTCGAAGCTCCGGCGCTCGGGCGCGCCGGCGAAACCTTCTCCGGCGTCGTGAAAGGCGCCGGCGCCCGCGAGGCTTATGTGCTGCTGGTCGGCGAGGACGGGGTCGCGCGCCTCGCCGCGGCCACGCATGGCGGCGCGGACGAGCCCGCCTCTTTCTCGATCAGGCCGCCGTCCGACGCCGCCGCCGGCCAGCGTCAGCTGCTCGTCGCGATCGCCGCGCCAAAACCGCTGACGAGCCTGCGGATCGGACAAAACGGCGCGCCGGCGGCGAAGCTGTTTCCGCAGGTTCTGGCCGAGGCCGGACGCGCCGGCTTCGCGCTCGGCGCCGACATGCGCAGCTTCAGCCTCGAACAATAGCTCCGCGGCGCGTGGCGCCTTTTGCCGCGGATGTCCGCGCAGCCCCTGTTGCAGGCTGGCGCCTGGGGCCTCTTGCGGCCCGTTCCGCCGACGCCCAAATATTTTGAATGGTTTTAAACTGGCGCGGCCAGGCTATCTCTTTATAGAGCCAGTCTAAACTTTGTTTGTGCATTGCAAATAGGGCTTTGCTCCTGTATTTATAGCTTATCCTGTCGTCTAGCAGAGCCTTGTCCCGGTTCAGTCGGTGTCACGATGATCGTGTGTTCCTGCAACGTATTGAGCGACGCGAAGATCAAATCCGCGATCGACGCCGGAGACGCGATCAATCTCCGTACGCCCTCCGCCGTGTATAAATGTCTCGGCTGCAGCCCGAACTGCGGACGTTGCTTCAAGACGGTGCGCAAGATCATAGACGACGCGATGCGCGCCCATGTCGACTCCCGCGCCTCGCTTGACGCGCATGCGCATGCCGGCGGCTGCGACCCGGCCTGCGCCGGCAAGTGCCACGCCGAAACGCTCGCGCCCGAGCTTCCGCCGGCGGCCCTTTTCGCCGGCGCCGGAGACGCCGCCCCGGCCTGCCGCCCCGACTGACGCGCCGGGCCGCAGCCCGAACATCGCGCCGCAGGTCCAAAACAAAAGCCCCCGCTCCTTGGACGGGGCTTTTGTTTTGGCTCTCTCTTGTCCGGCTTTCGACGCCCTTCCCAACGTTCGGCGCCCTGCGCGCCAGAACGGCGCGGGGCGGGCCGCGCAGCTTCGAATCACGCGCCCGTCGCGGCGGCGTTTGACCGGCTCTCGCGCCACGGCGCCGGCGATGACGGAGGCGGCCCTTTCGTTTTGCCGAAAATAGTCTAAACGGGCGCATGCCCAAAGCGCCGAAACCGCCCCGCCCGTCCGCTCCCGCGCGCCGCAAGCCGCGCCTCGCGCCGCTTGTCGGCACGCCGCCCGCCGCGCGGCCAAAGGCCGCAGGGCCGAAGCCGGCCGCGCCGGCGGCGGAAAAATCGACCCATCCGGGGCTCGACCGCGTCGCCAAATTCATCGCCCGCGCCGGCGCCTGCTCGCGCCGCGACGCCGAGGCGCTGATCGCCGAAGGGCGCGTGACGCTCAACGGCGCCGTGCTGGCCTCGCCCGCCGTCAATGTCGGGCCGAACGACCAGATCCTGATCGACGGCGCGCCGCTCGCGCCGCGCGCGCGCACACGGCTGTTCCTGTTCCACAAGCCGCGCGGCCTCGTCACCACGGACCGCGATCCGGAAGGCCGCCCGACCGTGTTCGACCATGTGCGGACGCATTTTCCCGACGCGCCGCGCCTCGTCAGCGTCGGCCGGCTCGACATCAACACCGAGGGTCTGCTGCTGCTCACCAACGACGGCGGCCTCGCCCGCGCGCTGGAGCTGCCCTCGACCGGCTGGGTCCGGCGCTACCGCGTGCGCGCCAAGGGCGAGATCGAGCAGCCGGCGCTCGACGCGCTGCGCCGCGGCGTCGAGGTCGACGGCGTCGTCTACGCCGAGATCGAGGCGACGCTCGACCGCAGGCAGGGCGCCAATTGCTGGCTGACCATGAGCCTGCGCGAAGGCAAGAACCGCGAGATCAAGCGCGTGCTCGAACATCTCGGCCTTGAGGTCAACCGGCTGATCCGCCTGTCTTATGGGCCGTTCCAGCTTTCGGACGCCCCCGAAGGCGCGCTCGATGAGGTCAAGACAAAGATTCTGCGCGACCAGCTCGGCGCCGCGCTCGCGGACGCCGCCGGCGCGGATTTTTCAGGCCCCGAGGGAGACGCGCCGCAGCCAAAGCCCGCCGCCCAGCAGAAACAGGCCGCTCCCCGCCGCGAGGCCGCGGCTCCGCGCCGCGAAGCCCCCACGCCGCGCCGCGAGGCCACGGCGCCGCGCCGCGACGAAAGCCGGCGCGGCGACGTGCGTCGCGGGGAGCGTGGGCCGTCGCGCGGCCGCGAAACGCCGGAGCCCGAGCCGAAGCGCGAAAAGCCTGCCCCCCGCGTGCGAAAACATGTGTCGACGATGCGGGCGGAGGCGGCGCGCCGGCCCGAGGCCGACCCCCGCAAGCGGATCGAGCGCGCCGAAACCACCTCCCGCACCGGCCGTGTCGTGGCCGTCGAGCGGGTGACGCGCGTCAGGCCGGCGGCGGCCGTCGAGGCGCCGGCGCGGCCCGCGCGCGGCCCAAGGCGCGACGCGACGCCTCGGGAAGACGGCGCGCGCAGGGCGGGCGGCGGCCTGGAGCGTTCTGGCGACAAGCGCGGCCGCGCTCCCCGCCCCGCCGAAGCCGGCGCAAGACGCTCCGGCGAAGACAGGCGTTTCGCGGACAAGCCCCGCGGCGCTTCGGGCAAGGGCGGCCGCGATTTCGCGCGCAAGACTGAAGGCGGTTTTGAGCGCAAGGACAGCCGCGACTTCGGGCGCAAAAGCGCCGAAGGCTCGGAGCGCAAGGGCGCGGCGGGTTTTGGACGCAAGGGCGCCGGGAGTTCAGGACGCAAGGGCGAAACCGGCCCCGGGTTCAAAAGCGGCGCGCCGAAAGGCGGCGGCAGGCCCGGCGCCAAATCGCCGCCCAAGGGCCCGCGCGGTCCGGGCGGGCCGCGGCGGCGGCCCTGAGCGCCGGTGCGGATCGTCGGCGGCAGCTTCAGGGGCCGCGCGCTGAAGGCGCCGCGCGCGCAGGACATCCGCCCGACGTCCGACCGGCTGCGCGAAAGCCTGTTCGACATTCTGGCCCATGCCTATGGCGAGCCGGCGCAGGGGCGGCGCGCGCTCGACGTCTTTGCGGGCACGGGCGCGCTCGGCCTTGAGGCGGCTTCGCGCGGGGCGGCCGAAGTCGCCTTCGTCGACCGCGGCTCTGAGGCCTGCGCGCTCATCCGCGCCAACATTTCTGCGCTCGGGCTTGAGCCGCAAACGAAGCTCCTGCGGCGCGACGCGCAGAAGCTCGGAGCCTCGCCCTTCGGGGCCTTCGGCCTCGTCTTTCTCGATCCGCCCTATGGGCGCAACCTCGCGCCGCCCGCGCTCGAAGCGCTGCTCAGGGGCGGCTGGCTCGACGAGGACGCGCTGGTCGTGATCGAGGAAAGCGCGTCGGCCGCCTTCGCGCCGCCGCCGGGCTTTTCACTCCGCGAGACGCGCCGCTTCGGCGACACGCTGATTTTTTTCGCGGGACGCGCGGCGGGCTGACCGCAGCCCCGCCGCGCCCGACTCAGCCCCGCTCCAGCGCCCGCCAGCCGATGTCGCGCCGCCAGAACCCGTCCGCGTAGTCGAGCTTTTCGAGCGCGGCGTAGGCCCGCCCGCGCGCCTCGGCGACCGTCGCGCCGAGCCCCGTCACGTTGAGGACGCGCCCGCCGTCGGCGAGCAGCTTCTCGCCGTCGAGCCGCGTGCCGGCCTGCGTGACGAGCGCGCCGGGACTCGCCGCGACGGCGTCGAGCCCGCGAATCGCGCCGCCCTTGCGCGGCGCGTCGGGATAGCCCTTCGCCGCCACGACCACGGTCAGCGCCGCTTTATCGCTGAGGCGGGGCGGCGCGGCGGGCAGCCTCCCCTCGGCGCAGGCGAGCAGCAGGGCGAGAAGGTCGTCTTCGAGGCGCGGCAGCATGACCTGCGTCTCGGGATCGCCGAACCGGACGTTGAATTCGATCAGCTTCGGCCCGTCAGCGCCGATCATCAGCCCGGCGAACAGCACGCCCCTGAACGGCGCGCCAAGCTCGGCCATGCCGCGCAGCGTCGGCTCGACGATCTCGCGCATCACGCGCGCGCTCATGGCGTCGTCGATCACGGGAGCCGGCGAATAGGCGCCCATGCCGCCGGTGTTTTGGCCGGTCTCGCCCTCGCCGACGCGCTTGTGGTCCTGCGCCGAGGCGAAGGGCATGGCGCGCGTCCCGTCGCACAGCGCGAAGAACGACGCCTCCTCGCCTTCAAGGAACGCCTCGACGACGACGCTCGCCCCGGCGGAGCCGAAGGCGCCCTCGAACATGGCGGCGATCGCGGCCTCGGCCGCCTCCACGGTCTCGGCGACGATCACGCCCTTACCGGCGGCGAGCCCGTCGGCCTTGACGACGATCGGCGCGCCCTGGCGGCGGACATAGGCGTTCGCGCTGGCGGCGTCCTCGAAACGGGCGAAGGCCGCGGTCGGAATCGAGAAACGCGCGCAAAGCTCCTTGGTGAAGCCCTTTGAGCCTTCGAGCCGCGCCGCCGCCCGGCTCGGCCCGAAAGCTTTGATCCCGGCCGCCTCGCATGCGTCGACGAGGCCGGCGACGAGCGGAACCTCCTGCCCGACCACGACGAGCCCGACGCCGGCCGCCCTGCAGAAGGCGACGACGCCGGCCTCGTCTGCGGCCGAGACCGGCGCGATCTCGGCGAGCGCGGCGATTCCCGGATTGCCGGGCGCCACATAAAGCCTTGTGAGAAGTGGGCTTTTGGAGATCGCCATGGCGAGGGCGTGCTCGCGCCCGCCCGAGCCCAGAAGCAGGATGTTCATGCGGCGCGCGGCCTTCTTCCTCGCCCGGACGGCCCCTGCGCCCGGCGCGCCTTTATCCGGCGCGGGCGCGGCGATTTCAAGCGCGCCGGCGCTTTGCGCCGCGTCGTCTCCAGTTTCGCGCAAGGCGCGGCCGCGACATTGGCGGCGCGGACGACGATCGACCTCATCAAGACGGGCCTTGCGCAAAGCCCGCGCCTTGGGGATGCTGGACGACGACCGCCCATTCGGAAGCGTCGATGTGGAGCGCCAATGCCGACCGCCTGCGTCCTTCCCGCCTTTCTGGCCGCATTGCTCGCAGGGCTCGCCGCAGGCCTCGCGCCGGCGCCGGCCTTCGCGCTCGACTGCGGCAAGGCCAAGGCGCCGCTCGAAAAGGCGATCTGCGCCAGCCCGGAGGCGACGGCGGCGGACGCGGCCATGACGCAGGCCTATGACATGCTGGCGCGCAGCCTCGCGCCCGATCATCGCGCGGCGCTGCTCGCCTCGCAGAAGCGCTTCCTCAAGCGACGCGACGACATGTGCGGCTGGCAAAAGCCCGACCCGGCCTGCGCCGCGAAAATGACGCAGGCGCGCGCCGATTTCCTCGCCGGGCGGCCGCAGAGCGGGCCGGGCCCCGCCCCGCCCGGCCTCGCGCCGGTCTTTTTGCAGCATGAGGCCAAGCCCGGCGAGACCAATCTCGACGTCAACGTGCTGAAATTCGTCGATCCGCGCGGGCGCGGCGAAAAGGCCTTCAACGCCTGGAGCCAGTCGATGATCAAGGACGCGCCGCCGATCCGCGACAAGGACGCGGCCGAGGGCCTGCCCGCAGACATGACCCTGGAATATTACGTCGACGTCGCGGCGACCTACGCCTCGCCGAAATTCATCTCGGCCCAGGCGCTGATCTATCAGTTCACCGGCGGCGCGCATGGCATGAGCGGCGCCTCCTCGATCGCCGTCGATCTCGCCGAAGGCCGCAAGCTCGCCTTCCTCGACATGTTTTCCCACGAAGCCAAGGCTCAGCTGACGCAGGACTGCTTCGCGCAGATCCTCAAGGCGCGGGTCGAGAAGACCGGGGAAGAAACGGCGGACCCCTTTTTCAGCAGGGACGCCATCCGCAAATCGGTCGCCGAGATCGTCGGCGACCTCGCCGACTGGAGCTTTTTCGCCGACCGCGGCGTCGTGACCTTCGACGCCTACGCCGTCGGCTCCTATGCGGAAGGCTCCTATGCGTGCGAATTCCCCGTCGCGACGCTGAAGCCGCTGCTCGTCCTCGACTATCTCGCGCCGTAGGGCCGGCGCGCCATGACGCCTCAGCTGCGGCCGAACAGGCGCTCGATGTCGGACAGCTTCAGCTCGACATAGGTCGGGCGGCCATGGTTGCACTGGCCCGAGCCCGGCGTCGCCTCCATCTCGCGCAAAAGCGCGTTCATCTCCTCGGGCCTCAGGCGGCGGCCGGCGCGCACGCTGTGATGGCAGGCCATGGTCGCCAGCACGAGGTTGAAGCGCCGCTCAAGGGCCGCGCCCGACTCGTCCTCGGCGAGCGCCGCGGCGAGGTCGCGCGCGAGCCGCGCCGGGTCCGGGTCCTTGAGCAGCGCCGGCACTTCGGTCACGGCGAGGGCGCCGGGGCCGAAAGACTCGACGACGAGCCCGAATTCGGCGAGCAGGGGCGCGGCGTCGAGGGCTGCGTCGAGTTCGGCGCGCGGCAGCTCGACGACGGCCGGGACGAGCAGCGCCTGGCGCGGCGCGACGCGGCCGGCCCGCGCCGCCTTGAGCCGCTCATAGACGAGCCGCTCATGGGCCGCATGCTGGTCGACGATGACGAGCCCGTCGCGGGTCTGGCTGACGATATAGGTTTCGTGGATCTGCGCCCGCGCGACGCCGAGCGGCGCGTCGAGCGCCGGCCCGTCGGCCGGCGCCTGCGCCCGCGCGTCGGCGGACAGGG